>JAGLRU010000067.1 GCA_023136145.1 Alphaproteobacteria bacterium | reverse complement strand
CTCAATGTTTCAGTTCCATCTACCTCCTCTGAGCCGTTGATTCCAAATGCGCCGGCGACGTATTCGATTAGCAAGCAATCCGGCATTATCAGCGTCTTCGCTAGCGAGAGGCAGCAAAGGCAGGTGCAGAAATTTATCAATACGCTACGCCGTATATCAATGACACAGATTTTGATAGAGGCCAGAGTGCTTGAAGTGACTCTGACGGATGAATTCGCTACCGGCATTGACTGGGGCAATATTAACCTGACTGGCCTTGTTACCTTGCAAGGGTTGTTCGAGAGTCCTGGTTTTGCTACGCCATCGACTAATGTTTTTAAGACTAATCTTGATCTTGGTACAGGGTTTAGACCTGTCATTAATGCGCTTAGCCGTTTTGGAACAGTGCGTGCCCTTTCTAGCCCGCGCGTTACGGTTATGAACAATCAGCCAGCTGTGGTGAATGTTACTAATAACAAGGTTTATTTTGAAATCACAACAACACAAACTCCTTCGGCCATTGTGGGGGGTGATCCAACAATTACGAAGACGGGAACGACAAAAACAGCTCCTGAAGGAGTGTTGATGAATGTTGTTCCAACGGCTAATATTGATACGGGAGAAATTATACTTGTCGTACGTCCGACTGTATCCAAAATTTCAAATCAGGTAGACGATCCGGTTAATGCTGGTAACCAAATCCCTGAATTGTCGGTGCAGGAAATTGATTCCATCGTTAAAATGCAGTCCGGTCAGACATTGGTGATGGGAGGACTGATGAAGGATCAGAACATAGTCGGGCAAGATGGGATTCCGATTTTGGGAGATGTGCCGCTTATTGGTGCCTTGTTCCGCAATCATAGCGACAGCATTCAGAAAAACGAACTGGTGATTTTCTTGAAAGCTACCATCATCCCCGGCGCGAATACGGATAAACTGGATCGAAAACTCTATAAAGACTTTGGCATGGACAGACGTCCGGTGCGGCTGTAATCTTTTTCAGACAGGCTAAAAAGCGGGAGGCGGGCGGATGGTTTCAAAAGCCTTGGTCAAATATGTGTTGACGGCGGCTTTGCGTGACAAGTTAGTGGTCACTCTTGTCCTGATGATCTTAATGTCGGCGGCGGTAGCGGTGTTTATGGGTGCTGCCAGCGTGACCGAAGAAAGTAGTTTTGCTCTGGTTTTCGGTGCGGGGGGGTTGAGGTTTCTTGGTGTTATTGGCATCGTACTGTTTTGCTGTTTTTATGTTCGTCGCTCTTTTGAAAGCAAGGAAGTTGAATTTCTGCTATCCCGTCCGATTTCGCGTCTGTCTTTTCTGTTTAGTCATGCTTTCGCGTTTGCGATTCTGTCCTTTTTCGTTGCGTTGGTAATCGTGATAGCCGTTTCGGTTATCGGGAATCCGATATACGATGGTTTAGCTCTCTGGGGTATAAGCATCGCTGCCGAAATTTCGATTATGGCAGTGGCTGCACTGTTTTTTTCGATGGTTTTGTCGAGCGCATCAGGATCCGCTCTTGCTACGCTGGGAGTTTATGCCTTATCGCGAATGGCTGGAACTTTGATGGGTATCATGGATACTACTCCAGAGAACTGGATTTTCGCTATTCTCGGAAATTTGATGAAGCTGATTTCGATTATGATTCCACGTTTGGATATGATGGGACAGACGACATGGTTGGTTTATGGAGTTAAGGGAGCTGGTGGTGTGAAGTTTCTGCCGGATGCTGGCGGCACAGCGTATTGGATGGCGGAGTATTTGGGACTGGCGGGATTTATCGGGGTTCAGGGAATTGTTTTTGTTAGTCTGCTGTTGGTGGCTTCAGCTTATGATTTCACGCGACGACAATTCTGATGACGGTGCAGAAAAATCTGAGTTGCATTAAGGCTGCACTCTTTATTATCCTAGGTTTAAACGTGGTGTTTTGGAGCGCAAGTCGGGATATTTATTCTGGCTGGGAAGGAGTTCCTCCTGTGCCTTCCAGAAACGGTGCTGTGATGATGACGTTAGGAGACCCAGAGTTTTCATACCGTTTTCTTGCGTTGATTCTCCAGAATTTAGGTAATACAGGCAGAGATACCGTTCCTCTTAAAAGTTATGATTATGAGAAGCTTGGCAGGTGGTTTTTTCTTCTTCACGAGCTGGATCCGGCTTCTGACCATGTTCCGATGATCGCGGCTTATTATTTTGGTGGTACCCGCGTTCCCAAGGATGTGGCTGTGGTTGTCGATTATCTGGGAGTTGTCGGGCAAATTTCCGTGGGCGAAAAATGGCGATGGCTTGCGCACGCTGCTTATCTGGCAAGGCATCGTATGCATGATCTTTCTCTCGCGTTGAAACTTGCATATAAGCTCGCTAAAATGCCGGATAAGGATAAATTCCCGCAGTGGGCGCGACAGATGCCTGCCTTTATCCTGAAAGAACAGGGTGACAATGAAGCGGCAAGACAGATGATGGAGAATATGCTTGTCACGGAAAATACTGTGCATCCAGAAGAAATTAATTTCATGAAAATGTACCTGATCGAGCAACTGGGCGCTGATCCTGATTATGTTGATCGTCTGGTGCGAATGCGGAAAGAAGGTCCCTGATGCTTTTTTTCACTACGACCACTTTTAGCTTGATCGAACTGTTGGCTATAATCGGACTGACGCAAAGCATTCTGGTTCTTGTTTATATCCTTTTTCGGGTGAGGAACTGGAGGCAGGCTTCTCTTGCCCTCGCGTATTTTTTCGTGCTTGCCATAGCTTTCGGGCTGCAATTTTCTCTGCGTTTGGAGGATTATGAACAGTCTTTACGTTTAGCGCTTTGGTTCTGCTGGTCTTTGGGACCTCCCTTATGTTATTTGCTAGTTTTGCAGGTTGCAAAGGGAGTAGATATTCCGGAACCGAAGCAATTCTGGATTCTGGCGTTGGTGCCACTGTCTTTTATTATCGTGTATATGATACGCGATTTTGCCAGAGTATGTGGCGGAGATGAAGGGATATGTCCTGGGCTGTTCCTGTGGCTCTATTGGCTAGGTTCTATTTCTGGAGGGATCGCGATGTTGGCATTATGGGGGAACAAGGATTTATTCAAGGCACTTCGGAAATCGAAAGGTGGGCGTGAGAGGTATTGGCTGGTGATTGTGCTGGTGGGAGCCAACGTGATGACAGTTGGAATTAACTCCCTGCGCTCTACTGGAAAGCTGTCGGCGGAAAATGCGGATTCCCTGCTTGTCGTGCTAGGTCTTGCCTTTATTTATTTGACGATAACGACTCTGTTTCGGGTTTATCCGTTTCCAGTGCAATTGAATGTGGCACCAACGCGTTTTAAGGCATTGGCTCTCAACCCGGAGGAAAAGAGGGTCTTTGCTGCCGTCAAGGTGCTGATGGAGGTTGACAAACTCTACCATGAGCAGGAATTCAGCCGTGCCGACCTTGCTAGGGAGATACAGACTTCTGAAAATACATTGTCTCGTGTAATTAACGTGGCTTTCGGGAAAAGCTTTCCTCGGCTTTTGAGCGAATTCAGAGTGGATGATGCCAAGCGGATGCTTCTGAATCAGTCCATTCCTGTGCAGGTCGTGGCTTTCGAGGTTGGTTTTAACTCGCTGGCTTCATTTAACCGTGTGTTTAAGGAAGTTGCTGGTGAAACCCCTTCTCAGTATCGTTTGGAAAATGGCAAGCTGAAGACGAAAGCATAAGGCGAAGTAAACATAATGTTGTGTTTTTTCGTGATGAATATTTTATAGCTTGTTGTAGTGTTGTTTATTGCTTGGGTTTTTTAATCTCTATTGATACAATGCAGCCGTTCTCCGTTTATAAAAAAGGAGATCGTGCCATTTAGCGGAACGAGGCGTCATGAAATTCACCATTGATCGTACAGATCTTCTTCGGTCTCTTAATCACGTTCACAGCGTGGTAGAGCGCAGAAATGCTATTCCAATTCTAGCCAATGTGATGTTGTGTGTCGAAAAAGATTCTCTGTCATTGACAACGACGGATATGGATTTGGAGATCATAGAGTCCGTGGCCGCTCGTGCATCTGTTGTCGGAACAACCACCGTACCAGTGCATACCCTTTACGATATTGTGCGAAAGCTAGGGGAAGAGTCCGTTGTAGAATTTTCCAGCACTTCAGGAGACGCGACTCTGTTGGTCAAGTCCGGGAAATCCACGTTTCGCCTTGGTTGTTTGCCAACGGAAGATTTTCCTAAAATGGGATCGTCCGAAAAATTTTCATGTAGTTTTTCCATTCCGGCGGCTGATCTTCGCACGCTGGTGGATCGCACTCGTTTTGCAATTTCCAACGAGGAAACCCGTTATTACCTAAACGGTATTTACCTGCATGAGGCGGAGAGTGAGAATGTTCCTGTGCTACGCGCCGTGGCAACGGACGGGCATCGTTTGGCGCGGTTTGAAATGCCGTTACCGGAAGGATCTCAGGGTATGCCTGGCGTGATTATCCCTCGCAAGGCGATTAACGAGATACGCAAGTTGATAGACGAGGCTGGTGATACGATAGAGATCGAGCTTTCTGACAACAAGATGAAGTTTTCTTTCGATCATGTTTCTATGACAACCAAGCTGATTGATGGCACGTTTCCTGATTACAGTCGTGTCATTCCGAAAGGCAATGATAAAATTTTGGAAGTAGATCCGTCGTTATTCTCCAACGCTGTTGACCGTGTCTCGACGATTTCCAGCGAGAAATCACGAGCGGTGAAATTGACGATTGGTGACAAGGTTATGCTTTTGTCGGCAAGTTCCCCGGATAGTGGCAGTGCTTCAGAAGAGATCGAAGTTCGCTTTAATGCGGATCCAGTGGAAATCGGGTTTAATTCAACGTATCTGATGGACGTGACAAAGCAAATCGAAGGGGAAGGATGTCGCATCTATCTTTCGGATTCTGCATCTCCTGCCGTTATTCAGGACGTTAGCGATACATCCTCCCTCTATGTCTTGATGCCTTTGCGTGTCTGAATTTTTATGAGGGGAAAGTCCTATGACGAAGCGGGTTTTATTGTATTTTCATGAACAGTATTGACACAAAAGCATCGCCCTTTCCTGACAAGTTGGATAAGAAGTATTTCAGGATTGTCTGGAAGGCACTTGAGTTTCTTAACCGCATTGTAGATGGCAACGGGCTGAAGGCTGGTCAGATCAGTGTCAAAAAGCAGGATACGAAAGTTCATTACATTAAGGGGGGGGTGGTCATTGAAGTGACTTCAAAGATCGCTCAGGGCAGGAAAGGAGGCAACGAGCCTTACGGGCAGGTGCTGGAGTCAAAAAATGAGGTTATTGCTTTTGCCGAGGGTTTACATCTGGAATTTTTGAAGTCAGGTTCTCTCCATCGGGAAATTCTCGATCATCTGAAACAATTGCCTGGTCAGGGTTGGGGCATGAAGCCTATCAAAATGCCTGTGCCGGAATCGCAAAAGGAATTTTCCGTCATCGAAAAATGCCCGAAATGCGAAGGGCAGATGCGAATCAGTTGCGTCGCTTGTAGCGGCACCGGCGTTATTCCCTGCAAGATATGTTATGCCAAGGGGATGATCCCTTGCCAGGCATGTCGTAGTACAGGGTATGTGCAGCAGGACGATGGATCGCAGGTTGCCTGCCTGATGTGTAAAGGGCTTGGGCGTGTGTTGTGCCATGCTTGTCGGAACATTCGAAATCTTCCTTGTACAATATGCGGTGGCAAAGGTTCTATCGGATGTTCAGAGTGTGCTCAAAGCGGGTATTCGACGCAAATGTTTACTGTTACTTACGAAGCCGATATTCAGTTTGATTTGTTTGATGAGAAGCATCCGCCGTTTGTTCTGGAGGCTGTGAACAAGTTGGGAAGTGACGCTCTTGGTGTTGGCGGACATGCTGGAATTTTCTATCATCCTGCGGTATTTGAGAAGAAAAAAACAATTTTCCCACTGACAGCCCTTCTGCCGATCGCTATCGCAGAACTTTCCATCGGTGGAAAAATTTATCCTGCCGTTATAGCTGGACTCAATGCTCGTGTTGTTAAGATAGAGTCTTTTATGGATGCTATGATAAAGCCCGGGATTAATGCGTTACTTGCGCTGACTAAAAATCCGAAAGAGCCGAAGAAGCTAGTTGATGCGGCTTGCAAGTATAATATCTTACGGCAGACATTGTCGGCTTTGACAAATCAGTCGAAGCGTACAGTGACTCAGAAAATCTTCATGGAATATCCTGAGGTGCTTTCCGAAAAGTATGTCAATGCTTCCGTCAAATATGCGGATAAGGCTCTTTTGACACTTGGAAAAAGTATGCGTATCAGGGGGCTTGTTATTGGTACGATTTTGTCTTATGGATTGTCGCTTCTGTATTATGTCGGCCCCGTTAAAGCTAAAGTTATGCAGATATTTATCCAGAAAAATCTGGCGCAATTCGGTACTTTGGTTGATGTGCTTGTCTGGATTCTGGGATATATCGTGACAATTTACATGATAAAAATTATGGCAGCCCATACTTTGCGCAAATTTTTACCTGATATGAGTAAGAAAATTTCCGCCAAGCTTCCCGCTGCAGGAATAGAGGGGATTTATGCCATTGGCACAACTCTGCTGGTTCTTTTCGCTGCCAACATGGAGTTTATGACGGCTTTGTTTAAAAAACTTGGGCTATAAACTATTTTAAAAAATAGAATAGATTTAGTGTTTTAATACTTTGCACATATTCCCTAAGATCATTTTTCTTTATTTTTCCTCTTTGTTGTTGGCAGGAGATGTTGCGAAAAAGAGGTAAGTCAGGCATTCTCTAAGACGGGGTTGGTTTTTGTTTCGGAATAGTTGATCAGAATCCATTGGGGGGTGTTTCGGCTGTGTTTGGAAAGTTTATTAGATTTTTTCTGTTTGTGTTGATGATATTTTGTTTGCCTGTGGCCGCACAGGCAGCGACTATATCTGACAGTGTGACACGGTCTCTTTCATCGCATCCGAAAATAAAGGCGAGTACGGCCTCTCTTGCGGTTGCTGACAAAAATGTCTGGGAACAGCGTTCAGCTTTTTTCCCTGTGTTGCAAGTGAATGGTTCTGTTGGGCGTTTGCATCTAAATGATTCAACAACACGCGCTCTTACTGCCAGTCAGGGTGCCGCAGCTTCATGGATGGGACAAGGGACTGTCACATTAACGCAGCATGTGTTTGCAGGTTTCGGAATTGAGAATCGTTTTAAAGGGGCGAAGGATCGTTTTTCGGCTGCGTCCTACGATTTGGGTGGAACGGCGGAGGAAATTGCCCTGAGTGCTGCGCGTGCACACTTGAATCTGATGAGGACGATGGAATTGCTTACTCTTGCCAGCGAGTATCTTTCTAATATTGAAGGTCGCCGAAAAAACATCGTTCTAATGGTTAAGGGAGGAGCTGCGGACGAATCGGAGCTTTTGCAGGCGAACGAAGCGCAGGCGATGGCGAAAAATACGAGACTGGGTTATGAAGAAGCTTTTCGTCAGGCAGAGGCTGATTATATCGAAATCGCTGGAGCGGAACCGGACGCTGTTCTTGAGATCGGGGAAACGAAATGGAATGCCATGATTCCGGTGACAATCGAGGATGCCGTGACCTATGCAACCAGAGGAAGTCCTTATGTCCTCGCGGCGGAGAGCATGCTTTCTGCTATGACCAGAGAGGTTAACGCCGAGAAAGCTGGTTTGTTGCCGTACATTGATGCGGAGATGTCTTATTCCGATCAAGATCAGTACGATGTCGTTGGTGGTGAAACTTCTTCCGTTCAAGCTATGTTCAGGCTTGGTTGGAGTTTTTCTACCGGTGGTGCACAACTTGCTCGCATAGAAAAAGCAGGGCAGCAGAAGATCGAAGCGTCCGCTAGGCAGCAGAGCGTGCTTAGAAAGGTTAAACATGATGTACGGCAGAAATACACCTCCATGCAGATCGTTGATAAGCAATTCGCCTTGATGTCTGAACTGGAAAATGCCAGCTATAAAATTCTTGAAAATTTCTTGTCGCAATTCGAAGGGGGCAAGCAGTCGAACCTGCAACTGATCGCCGCTCATTCAAAGGTATTTCAGGCTAAAACAGCTCGTACGGAGGCATATTATCGGAAGTTTCTTTCACGTTTTGAGTTGCTCAATGCGATGGGAAAATTGCGGAGTGTTTTTGATGTCGCTAAAATCGGAGCAAAACAAAAGGGCTAAAAGCGATGTCTGATATGTCAGAGTGCCCTGATCCAGATATTCCGATGGAAAAAGAGGGTTCTCAGACCCAGAAGGATTTCCTTTTGGAGTCGCTGGTTTTCATCACTAGTCATTTCGGACATACGCGATCGGCTCCGGCACTTCAGGCGGGGCTTCCTGTCGGTAAAGGTGGTTTAACTCCGAAATTGTTTTGTCAGGCTGCTGATCGTGCTGGATTCAAGGCGCGGATCGTCAAGCGGATGCTGAACAGAATTCCTGCGGAAGTTATGCCAGCCATCGCGGTAATGAAGGACAGGAAGAGCGTCATCCTGCTACAGTGCGATGATAAGAACCAGTACCGTGTGTTGGACCCGGTTTCGCGGGAAGAAAAAATCATTAACGGAAAAAATTTCGGCAAAGCTTATTCCGGTTATTGCATTTATATCAAGCCGGATTATCAGAGCGATGATGCTGGGACAGAGTCCCTATTGAGCCATTGGTTCTGGGGCAATATCTTGGAAAGCTCCGGTATTTATATGCGTGTGATGGTGGCGGCACTACTTATCAATTTGTTCGCCCTGACTAGCCCGATATTTATCATGAATTTTTACGATCGCGTGCTGCCGAACAATGCGGTTGAAACAGGCTGGGTACTGGCTATTGGTGCGGCCTCTATTTTTATTTTCGACTTTGTTATCCGCTCGCTACGAGCTTATTTTATTGATATAGCAGGCCGTCGTTCTGATGTTATTTTGGCGCAAAAGCTTTTCAATCAGGTGCTGGATATGCGTATTGGTGCACAGTCCGGCTCTACCGGTGCTTTCGCGAATAACTTGAAGGAGTTTGATTCGTTACGAGAGTTTTTTAATTCAGCGACTATGACGGGGCTTGTAGATTTTCCGTTTTCATTGCTGTTTATTGCGGTGATCTGGATGATCGCGGGAGTGCAGATGGCTCTTCTTCTTCTGTCCTTTTATGCAGTGGTAATGCTTGTCGGATACCTGATGCAGTTGCCGGTACGGAGAAAAGTTCATCAGGCGATGAAAACTGGTGAGCAGAAGCATGGATTGCTGGTTGAAACGCTTGGCAGTTTAGAAATGATAAAGGGCGTTGGTGGTGAAGGGCAGCTCCGCGAGAATTACGCTCATTATGTGGCGAGATCAGCCGAGGCGGGACAGAAGTCGCGTTTTTATTCCGGTCTTAGTGTGAATTTTTCTGTCTTTATCCAGCAACTGGCAGGTGTGATCGTTATGATGGTCGGGATGTATATGGTACAGGATAAGAACTTGACCATTGGAGTTTTGATGGCCTGCGTTATCTTGAGTTCTCGTGCTATTGCGCCTATTGGACAGATCGCGGGGCTGGTCAACAGATACCATCAAGCAAAATCGGCTTACAGGAATTTGGATGGTGTGATGCGTCAGCCAGTGGAGCGTCCACGGGACAAGAAATTTCTACATCGTCCTGTTCTAAAAGGTCATTTCCAGTTTCAGGATATGGAGTTTGCCTATCCGAGAACCAAGAGTCCGGTATTGCAGGGGATCGGCCTGAATATCAGGGAAGGTGAAAAGGTAGCTATTGTCGGGCGTATAGGCTCCGGCAAGAGCAGTATG
>JAGLRU010000066.1 GCA_023136145.1 Alphaproteobacteria bacterium | reverse complement strand
TCCATAGAATTATCCAGAATCTCACTGACGAGATGGTGCATGGCACCTTCATCTGTACCACCGATATACATACCCGGACGTTTCCGAACAGGTTCAAGTCCTTCCAGAACCTCAATATCCGCCGCCGAATAGTCGTTCTTTTTCAAATTGCTGCTAGCCATGTTTTTCTTAATAGGTTCCTTTATGATCATCACAGAATATGCATTTCTTATCCCTGATGCAATATGGCAGAGTCGTTAAATTGTCGAAAAAAAAGAAATATATGTTATACATGCTATATATCTTGAAACTTACCACCCGTCAAATTTTCTTAACAGATAGAAAACTAATGTGATTCAAAGAGTCTCCACTGACTTTGAAGGCTTTTATGACCAAACAATCCATACTGATCAAATCAAGGCGATTGAGAGCGATTTTCATCAGCATCATCCACAATTTCACAAATCACGGCGCGAGTGGCTCCGGACAGAGGCGTTGTGAACATCCGCGAACGTAAATGAATATTGGTGAAGGAATAAATGGGGCGACTGATGGGGATTGAACCCACGACATCCTGGACCACAACCAGGCGCTCTACCACTGAGCTACAACCGCCACAAAGTTCGCAAACATATTCAGAATAACGCATATTATTCCGATTATCCGCAGAACGTCAGGGTTATAACATAAAAATCACAAGATTACTTATAAAAACCATGACACAACTATAAGATATGCTAAAAATTTGCGCAGAGGCTTTATTTGTTATAATCGATTGAAAAAATAACTATAGCATTCCAATCATTCCGACGAAAGCCGAAATCTCGTAACTTCTTGAAACAATTAGATTCCGGTTTTTGCCAGAATGATGATGTTGGAAAATTTTAAGGTTTTTAGAGATGGCATATACTTTTTCTGGCATATTACACATGTTGCAGATAACCACTATATTTATAAGGCGGAATACATGAAAAAAATCGAAGCTATTATTAAACCATTCAAGTTTGATGAAGTAAAGGAAGCTCTTCATGAAGTTGGCGTGCAGGGCATGACTGTGATGGAAGTGCGTGGATTCGGACGTCAGAAAGGACATACTGAGCTTTATCGCGGTGCTGAGTACGTTGTCGATTTTCTGCCTAAAATTAAGATTGAAGTTGTCGTTGAGAACGAACAGGTAGATGATGTGATAGAAGTAATTCAGAATGCTGCCAGCACGGGGCGCATTGGTGACGGGAAAATTTTTATCCTTCCCGTTGAAAATGTAATTCGTGTTCGTACCGGAGAACGCGGGAAGGAAGCGATTTAGAAAATATCACATAACCTTACAGAGGAGACACACATGACAAAACCTAAAGCAAACACAAAAAAACCTAAATCAGGCCGTAAATTCTCCGCGTTTTTCAAGCTCCTGAAGGAACATGAAATTCAATATGTTGCATTCCGCTTTACCGACATGCGCGGAAAACTGCAACATATGGCACAGCACATTTCGACCATCGACGAAGATCTGCTGACAGACGGCGTTATGTTTGACGGATCATCTATCGCTGGATGGAGAGCTATCAATGAATCCGATATGGTTTTGTATCCTGATCTTTCTACGGCACGGTTAGACCCATTCGCCGTACAGCCAACGATGGATGTGTTTTGCGATGTTCATGATCCTTCCACCGGACAGTCTTACAATCGTGACCCACGATCAATCGCCAATGCCGCTGAAAAATATCTACAGTCCACTGGCATAGCGGATACGGCGTATTTTGGACCTGAGGCAGAATTCTTTATTTTCGATGATGTGCGAATCGACGTACAAATGAATCGCGTCAGTTACGAGATTGACAGCATGGAAGGCCCTTACAATTCCGGCAGACAATACGAACAAGGTAACATGGGTCACCGTCCGGGCGCAAAGGGTGGCTATTTTCCAGTACAGCCTATAGATAGCTCCAGCGATCTACGCGCTGAAATGACGACGGTGCTGGCAGGCATGGGCGTTGAGGTCGAAAAACACCATCACGAAGTTGCACCTTCGCAGGTTGAACTGGGAATAAAATTTTCCACGCTAGTTAACAGTGCGGATAACATTCAGCTCTACAAATACGTCGTACATAACGTGGCTCATGCCTACGGAAAGACAGCGACTTTTATGCCGAAACCAGTTTACGGTGACAACGGATCAGGGATGCATGTACATCAGTCGCTTTGGAAGGCGGGGAAACCATTGTTTGCGGGCGCTGGCTATGCAGACCTGTCAGACACTTGCCTTTACTACATCGGCGGGATCATTAAACATGCCAAGGCACTGAACGCTATCACTAACCCGACCACAAACAGTTATAAGCGTTTGGTGCCGGGGTATGAAGCACCAGTGCTGCTCGCTTATTCAGTACGCAACCGTTCGGCCTCCTGTCGCATACCTTTCTCGGCTAGCCCGAAAGGTAAGCGTGTTGAAATACGTTTTCCCGATCCGGCGGCTAATGCTTACCTATCGTTCGCGGCGATGCTGATGGCAGGACTAGATGGCATCCAGAAAAAGATACATCCCGGAGACGCTATGGACAAAAACCTGTATGATTTACCACCGGAAGAATTGTTACAAATTCCGACGGTCTGCGGATCGCTGCGCGAAGCACTGGATGCGCTTAGTGAAGACCATGACTTCCTGCTTAAAGGTGGCGTTTTCAGCAAGGACTTTATTGAAAGCTATCTTGAACTGAGATACGCAGAAGTGAAGTCCTACGAAATCATGCCGCATCCAATTGAATTCGCGATGTATTACTCGGTCTGACTTGTGTTTTCTCATCCATTCGATAGAAGGATGGAGGGAATTTCTTATGAATCCAGCGCACTATCCATCAATGCCATGACACCCGGCAGGTCTTTGCCTTCCAGCCATTCAAGGAACGCGCCACCTGCTGTTGAAACATAAGTCATTTTTTTATCGACACAAGCATTAGCAAGGGCGGAAACGGTATCACCACCGCCAGCGATACTAACCAATTTTCCCTGAGCCGTTAGTTCTGCGGCTATTTTTGCGAGAGCTGTTGTTCCGTTATCGAATGGAGGGGTCTCAAAGGCACCGAGGGGGCCGTTCCAGAGCAGCGTTTTTGCTTTGCACAATTCATCCGTAATGACAGCAACGGAACCTTTGCCGATATCCAGCATCATGGCATCCTGCGGGATGCTGTCTATGCCGACAGTTTCCACATCAGTTCCTGTTTTTAGTTCTTTGGCAACGACTCCATCGACTGGCAGGATGATTTTGCAATTTCCAACGTGGGCAGTTTCAATGATTTCCAGTGCCTGTGTAGCCATGTCACGCTCACATAACGATTTCCCCATTGGCGTTCCGAGAGCATGCAGAAATGTGTTGGCCATGCCACCGCCTAGCACGAGCGTATCGATTTTTTTGACAAGATTATTTAGCAAATTAAGCTTTGTTGAAATCTTTGCACCGCCAACGATAGCGATGACTGGACGCGCAGGATGATCAAGTGCATTGCTTAGTGCCTTAAGTTCAGCTTCCATCAGCCGTCCAGCGTAAGCTGGGAGAATTCCAGCGATGCCGTGCGTTGTGGCATGTGCGCGGTGTGCGGTGGAAAAAGCATCGTTCACATAAACGTTGCCAAGAGCTGCGATTTTTGCGGAAAAAGCTTTATCGTTTTTCTCCTCTTCGGCATAAAACCGCGTGTTTTCAAGAAGGAGGACATCACCTTCTTTCATTTTCGCGATGGCAGATGCCGGTGCATCTCCGATGCAGTCATTCACGAAAACGACAGTTTTTCCAAGTGCGTGTTCTACAGCTTTTCCCACTGGCTCAAGAGACAGTGAGGTGTCTTTGCCCTCTGGACGTCCGAAATGGGAAAGCAGGACGACTTTGCCTCCCTTTGCGGTGAGTTCTCTTATGGTTGGAAGAACCCGTGTAATTCTGGTCATGTCGCTGACTTGTCCGTTTTGCATCGGGACGTTCAGATCCACGCGCAAAAGAACAATCTTTCCTTTGGAAGACAGATCATCAAGAGTCATAAAAACATTCATTACTGAGGCGTGCTTTCTTCGAGGCAAGTAAAAGCTATGTTTACAAGGTTGTTTTAAATTATTTAATTATTTCAACCTGTTCAGGGAATTTTACCTCAATCATTAGACCGTTCTTTTCCCTTACCCATCCGCGTACGTGAACAGTACGATTTAACCATGCATAAGGTCTATGAACCTTAAATCGAGATAGGTGTTTTAGAGGAAGTTCTATGGTAAAATCCGTTTTCCAGTCTTTGGAAAAGTTTAAAAATAGCGTTGATTTTTTCCGTTTTATATAAAGAATTTTTCCTTCGATGATCTGATAGCTGTCAACACAGTCTTTACAGTCTTTCAGTTTAGTAAGTGTTTTAATGTAATACATAGGAGTCGACCAGAAGCCATTCCTTTTATCGCGAGCTTTTTTTTCCATTTTAAGCAGAATATGAGTCATTTGCCGGTTAGTTCCTGTGATGGTGGCCCACGCTAACCCCTTCGAAATCAGTCTTTCTTGAATCCATACTCCATCGTCACGCACGACATGAGTGAGAGGCATGCGGTACCTGTCAATAGTTTTGTCTTCTGTCTTGCTGTAAATATTTACGTTTCTATTCAGTAATGCGCTGGTTACCTCATTAAGAGCAAGTTGATCTTCATAAGCTGGCGTACTGATGTTGTCGAGCTTATAATGTTTGTTATTCAGCAAAATCAAGTTAGATTTCAAGACTTTCGTGACTATCCCGCTATCAATCAAAACCATGCTTTCTGGTCGATCAGGAGATATCTCCTCCTCACTGAAAGGATCGATAAAATAATCTCCGTCCTCCTTCTGCGCAACGGCGGGAACCGTAAGCACGAGAAGCACAAGTAATGTTAAAAAATGGAAACAACAAACAACTTTCATCTCTGATTTCTAGCATAGTTTATAAATAAGAATCAAAGGTTAAAAACAGTCATTCTTTGCCTTAACAATTTATTAGGCGATACTTGAAAGGACAGTTTCTAGTCTTTCAGTTGCCTTTTTTTCGTCGATTTTTTCAATCGCTGCGACTTCACGAGCGAGTCGCGCCAGCGCAGCTTGATATATCTGGCGTTCGCTGTAGGACTGTTCTCCCTGATCGCCAGACTTTTTCAAATCGCGAAGGACTTCTGCAATAGAGACGGGGTCACCGGAATTAATCTTTACTTCATATTCCTGTGCACGGCGACTCCACATAATGCGCCGCACTTGCGAACGTCCCTGCAATGTGGCCAAAGCGTCTTTCAGGCGATCTTTAGATGATAATTTGCGGAGACCTGAAACTTTCACTTTTGTGACAGGAAGCTTAAGGCGCATACGATCTTTTTCAAAACTGATGGCATAAAGTGTAACTTCTATACCGGAGATCATTTGAACCTCAACTCCTTCGACCTGCCCGACTCCATGTGCAGGGTAGACAACAAAATCACCAGCTGCAAAATCAAGCTTCTCCGCTTTCTTTGCAATCAATGGTGGCGGAGTTGAATTCGAAGCCTTAGAAACGACAAGTTTCGAAGCCTTTGCTTTGGTGGCAGTAGCTTTTTTCTTCCGAGAATCAAGTTTGACAACTGTCTTACGGCCTTTTACTGTTATTTTAACAGAGTCTACTGACTTTCTTGAAGGCGCAGCTTTAACTGCACCAACTTTCTTCGCTTTGGAATTCGTTTTTGCCTTAATTGTTTTTGCCATTTGATCCTCGCTTTGGTGCAAAAAAATTCTGTAATTTCATAAGATTATTTTTCTAAATACTTGCAACACCTTCATTTAGAAATACACAACAACTTCGGAATTGCAAGTTAACCACTGCTAGGAATGATAACTAAAATATCATAAGAAATCAAGCGTTTATTAAAAATTGTTCGAATACATTGAAAATTATATGTAAATCACAATGTTTCCACTGATGAATGTTTGTGTAAAGCTTGGAATCGCCTTGCTATCGGGACAAAGATTGTATTAATTTCAGTCCTATGTCTCTGCCTAAAATTTTTATGGATGAATTACGATCCCGCGTTCTTTTGTCTGACATTATCGGCAAGAGAACGAAACTGATTCGTGCCGGACGGGAGTATAAGGGACGTTGTCCTTTTCATAAAGAGAAAACAGCCTCATTTACCGTTAATGATGTTAAAGGATTTTACCATTGCTTCGGGTGCGGGGCGCACGGCGATTCCATTGGTTTTCTGATGAGTCACGACAATATACCTTTTATGGATGCTGTGGAGTATCTAGCCGGTCTTGCCGGGATGCAAGTACCTAAGCCTACTCCAGAGGAGGAGAAAAAATACAAACGTCAAGCATCCCTCTATGATTTGATGGAGTTAGCGACCAAGTGGTATGAACGGCAATTGCATGATACCAAAAACAAAAAAATCCTTAAATATCTGAGGGGACGAGGGCTTTCTTTAGAAACTACACGAGGTTTTCGTCTGGGTTTTGCAAGCTCTGATGAACAGGGTCTAAAGCAAACTCTGCTAAAGGCCGGATTCAAAATAGAAGATATGCTTGAAGTAGGACTTTTTAAAAAATCCACAAGAAATAAAGGCGATATATACCCTTTTTTCAGAGGAAGGGTGATGTTTCCTGTACAGGATTTTCAGGGACGAGTGGTGGCATTCGGTGGACGTGTGCTGCCTGAAACCTGTGGTGGCCCTGCCGACAAGTCAGCACCTAAATATATTAATTCTCCCGAATCGAATTTATACCATAAAGGTAGGATGCTTTATGGCCTATCTCGCGCACGCAAGGCGATAGGCAATGGAGAGCCTGTTATCGTTGTCGAAGGCTATATGGATGTGATCGCCCTCGCGCAGGTAGGGTTCAGAGCGACGGTCGCTCCGTTAGGGACAGCATTGACCGAAACGCAAATTCAGGAACTTTGGAAGGTAATGCCTGAAGATAACCGCACCCCCATTCTTTGTTTTGACGGAGATACAGCGGGGCAGCGAGCGGCTGGACGGACTCTGGATCGGATTTTTCCTATTCTCAAACCGGATCATTCTGTTAAATTTGCTTTCTTACCACAGGAACATGATCCAGATAGTCTCGTCAAAAAGAAGGGTGCGGCAGCAATGAACAAGGTTTTGGAAAATGCCGTCAGCCTTTTTGAAATGATGTGGATGGAGGAGGCTAGAAATCGCAATCTGTCTCAGCCTGAGTCCAAGGCTGGATTTCGGTCAGCTTTGGAGAAACGGGCGCGACAGATTGCTGACATGACCGTTCAACAGTTTTTTATTCACGAAATTAATCAAAAAGTTAGAGAAATTTTTTTAAGCAATCTCTCAGCTAAAAAACAATCTGTTTATAAGCCGTTTTTCAGGGGAAAGCCTGTTCCGCCGGGAGTAAATACGCCCTATCAGCGTGGTCATGGCAGGGTAGGTTCTGTAAAGTCTGAAAAGTCGAAACATCTGCGTGTGCAAATTTTTCTGGCACTAATGA
>JAGLRU010000065.1 GCA_023136145.1 Alphaproteobacteria bacterium | reverse complement strand
AGGATGCGCCGAGTTTTTTTAACTGTTTTATTATTGTTGAACCGTTTTCCTCTTTCCATTTCCAGATTTCCTTGAGGAATTTTTCGCGGCCGAGGTCGTGACGTTTGATCTTTTCTTTTGCAAGTTTTCTTTCCACCACATTCTGTGTCGCGATTCCGGCATGATCAGTGCCAGGCATCCAGAGAGTATTCTTTCCGTTCATTTTATTGTAGCGGATGAGTATATCCTGGATGGTATTATTGAGGCCGTGTCCCATGTGAAGAACACCCGTTACATTGGGGGGAGGAATGAGTATTGTATAGGGATCTTTTTTATCATCGCGTTCGCTGTGGAATAACTTGTTTTCCATCCAGTAGTTATAAATTCTGTTTTCAAAATCTCCCGGGTTATACTTTGCTGCCATTTCTTCTGACACGGTTTTCTCCTGATTGCATTTATTATTATATAGAAGGGACTAGAATGAAATATTAAAACGCCCTTGATGAAAAATAACAATTGAGAGTATTATTCTCAAGTTTTAATGCTTCGACTACGCTCAGCACAAGTGTTTCGACTATGCTCAGCACAAGTGCTTCGACTATGCTCAGCACAAGTGTTTCGACTACGCACAAGGAGAAGCGGCCGGGGTCGGAGGGTAGATCGTTGTGTTGCTGCTGTCAAAATGATAGGTAGGCTGGAAATAGATAGAACGCCAATTTTACAGATTTCACAGTTGATATCGGTTGCCGGAGGTCTTTTTCTAAGGGTTATAAAAGTTTTAGGCTTAGAATGATAAAAATTTATTGTATTTACTTATAGCAGATGTCGATAATAAAGCGATATTAGGTTATTGGAGGAGTATATGAGAAAATATACAGCGGTTATAATCACGGTTTTATTTATCTTCATAAGTCACTGTTCAAAAGGGGAAGAACTAAAATACAATAAGCTTACATCCGGTTCATGGATCGCCGCGGATGTCAATATGGGGAAAAATAGGGTGCTTTACTTTCAGGTTTTTGACAGGAAGGGTGAATCTGACAAACTTAAAGCTGAATTTAAAAAATCAGTAAAAATATTTAATAAGTATCCGGCAATAATCAGTAATGATACTTATATATATACAGCAATAAATGACCGATTTCAAATTCGCCTGGTTGCTTATGGTAAGGCCTATAGAAATACGGCAAAATTAAAGAACTTCCTCGAAAAATTTGATCTAAAAGGGCTTGAGAAAGTAAAGGGAGTAAAATTAATGGGCCGAGAGCTTAAAAAATACATTCCGAAATTGTAAATTTCATAAAACTCGATAAAAAAAGCCCCGCCTCGCGCGGGGCTTTTTTATTGGGCAGGGCGGACGAAATGGGGACGGGTAGATTGTTGTGCTGCTGCTGTCAAAATGGGGAGGTAGGCTGGAAATAGATAGGACACCGATTTTTCCCCGATTTATTTTTATCCGGAAACGGATTTTTTCTCAGTGAGTAGCTTAGGTAAATTACAAAGATGTGTAAAAATTACGCTATTTTATCATAAATGAGAAATAAAGCATTGTTTTATTAAAAGTATCTTTTTAATTTTTTAAAAAAATTCAAAAAAAATCTTTTTAAAATTCTAATTTGTTTTTTTAGAAAATTTTTACTTATTTAATAACAATAAGATAGAATATTAAATATTTAATAATATTTAGGGATTCTTTTTAGTTTAAAAAAAAGCATATTTTCTAACTATTTGGTATAAAAAATGCGCTTTAATTCTATGTGCAGTTTTGTACAATTTGATTTTACGAAAAAAAGTATTGACAAAATGTGAATAGTATTTAATGATGGAATGTATATAACTACCTACCGCTACAATGTATTTAAAAAGAAAGTATTTTAATAAACCAGCCATTTAAAATTGCAAGCCGCGACAGTGACCTGTCATTAGGTTTTATGTATTCTGTGCTTAAATTGAATTTAAGCGTTTCTTAAAAAACACAGGAGGCATTTAATGTCTAAGAAAACAAATTGGATCAAATCAGGAATCATATTTGTAATACTGTCATTGACGGCAGCGCTGACAATAGCTGACGACCTTCCCGGAATTAAGTGGCTGAAGGAAGTCATGGACGAGCATCATAATACATATGCTGTCTACAAGGACTTTGGATCGGCAGGGAACAACTTTTCTAAGCTTGGGAGGTTTGGGACGGCAACCAATATGACGGTTGAGGGTGATCATACCAACAGTCTTCATACGGGGATCAGCAACAACCTGAGCTGTATTAAGGTTACCTACGTTCCGACAACCGCCGAAGAATATGTTGGATGGTATTATCTAAATGGAGCATCCACAAGCGGTATTGCGGAGGGAGTTGTGAACTGGGGAACAATTCCTGACGCGGGAGTTAACCTTACAGGATCCACCAACATAACCTTCTGGGCGAAGGGCGCTACGGGACTCGAAAAGGTTACCTTTATTGCTCTTGGGGTAGGACGTAATTATACAACCGGAGCCCCGACAATGTCTTACTGCGGATCTTCTCCGCAGGTAACAACAGGAGAGATAACTCTGAGCAGTTCCTGGACGAAGTATTCAATCAGTCTCAGCGATAAGGACTTAAGCTATGTGCTTGGCGGATTTGGCTGGGTCATCTCAAAACCTGCAGGATCTTGGAGTACCAAGGTATTCTACATTGATCAGATTGAGTACAACGGTATGAACCGTTCAAACGAGCCCAGACTGCTTACAAGCTACAAGTCAATAATATCTGACAATGATATAGATGTAACATTAAGAAACACAGCATTTACATACGATTCATGTCTTGCAGTTCTGGCCTTTCTTGCTGTTGGAGAGTACGAGAGGGCAAGAAACATAGTAGATGCCCTTGTGTATGTTCAGAATAATGACAGATACTATGACGATGGAAGGATCAGGAATGCCTATCAAGGCGGAAATCTTGCGCTGGCTCCCGGCTGGCTGGTAAACGGCAGGGCCGGATGTGCCAGGATACCCGGATACTGGGGTGTAACCAATACGAATACCGGAGGAGAAGGGTGGATTGAAGACCGTTTTGCTGTTAGTACCGATACGGGAAATATAGCATGGACAATGCTTACATATATAACAGCATACAATATTTTAAAAGACCAGAAGTACCTGGATGCCGCTGTAAAAATGGGTGACTGGGTACAGACGAATAATGCTGTAAGCAATGATCTTCATATAGAATATTCTCTTAACGTTACGACAGGTGGAGGGTACACGACAAACCTGCATG
>JAGLRU010000064.1 GCA_023136145.1 Alphaproteobacteria bacterium | reverse complement strand
TGCTAGTCGGCGGTGGAAATACAGCTATCGAGGAAGCTCTTTTTCTTGCTAACTTCACCGCGAAAGTCACCGTGATTCATCGCCGCAACACCTTTCGCGCAGAAAAAATCCTGCAAGAACGCCTCTTCAAAAATCCGAAAATCAATGTTGTCTGGAACAGTACTGTTGAGGAAATCATCGGCGACGACAGCGGCGTAACCGGAATCAAAATCCGCAATGTCAAAACGAAACAGATCAAGGAGATCAAAACCTATGGCGTATTTATCGCTATCGGCCACAATCCAGCCTCGGAGATTTTTAAAGGTCAGGTGGAGATCGACGGGGACGGCTATATCGTAACAAAGCCAGACTCCACCATCACCAACATTCCCGGCGTTTTCGCTGCCGGAGATGTACGGGACAGGCACTTCCGTCAAGCCGTAACAGCAGCAGGAATGGGTTGTATGGCCGCGTTAGAAGCCGACAAGCATCTTGCCGAGATTGAAGATGGGAAACAGAAGAAAACAGCATGAATATTCGTCAGCCTTCTAAAAAGAAAGAATTTCCCGTCACCATAGAAACGCCACACTTAATCTTACGCGAACTTAAATCTTCCGACTTTCAGCCTCTGTTTGACATGACGACAAAACCAGGATTCAAATACTATTATTTTAATGGAACACCAAAAAAAGTAACTGCTTTTTTACAGATCGCACTCGATATGCGCGCCACTGCCAAAGATGGAAAGCGAGAAGAATTTCTTCTCGGTGTCGTGCTAAAAGAAACTGGCGCATTGATTGGACATGTCGGTCTGCATCGCGCCGACTACATCAAAGAATATAACTTTCAAGAAGGATGTTTTATCGATCCTAGCCATCAAAATAAAGGCTATGGCAGGGAAGCCATGGTTAACATGAAAAAGTTCGGTTATGAAGAGTTGGGACTCCCGGGATATACATCTATGACGCATCCAGATAACAAGACTTCCCTTCATATATTCCTTTCTGAAGGCTATACAAAAATGGGCGACATCACGATAGAAACCATCTTCCGCACGGAACCCCGCATTCTTTTACGGCAAGATAAAAAAGAATTTTATGCCCGACGTTTGCTTGACAAAGAACCGCTAATTCTCAACGATTAAACTAATTCGAGACAACATCTTCACCCCATTTTTTGATAAGTTCTTTCTGACGTCGTTCCACTGCCTTGTATCGCGCCTCATTTTTGCCAAGAACAATCGCCGCGACAAAGGGTGTTACGTTATAATATATGATCCAACCTATCACAGCACCTCCATAGGAAAGAAAGATCGTGCCCGGCGTAGAAACCAATTGGAAGGCCACCGGCACCGTATGCCCAGTATCCCAAAGAGAAAACCATATCGGAACCGTCCCCGCCAGGTTCATAGCTCCCACAGTGAGCCATGCTGTTTTCTGCTGATGATTGTCCACAATCGCCGCCACCAAAGTCGGGATCATACAAACGGAAAAAACAATTGTCGAAGGTAGAAAAACTAGTGCCGCCACAGGCAGCATAAAAAATGCGAAACGAACGGAAAACGGCATCCGGGAAGTCTTCAGCTTCTTTTTAATTTCTGACTTTTTATCTTTTTTTGCCATTTCTATATCCCATTCATCAAACGCAGCACAACATAACCCGCAATGACAATCACCGACAGAACGGAGGAAAAGAGCATTGCGACCTGCCGCCCTGTCGCCTTGCCGAAATATTTTCGCTTTCTGAAATAACTTTCTATCGCTCTTTTTTCCAGCACAAGTGACTTGTATTCCCGACACGCCATACCAAATCGCTTCGCATCATCCTGTATCAGAATTGGATCATCCACAAGCTCTAGCAAAGCCGTCAAATTTCCATTGTCCTGCAATCTGCCAATCGCCCTAGCCAATTTCTGACGCAGTTCATGATCCTTCAGCAATTTTACAATTGGCTCAGTCATGGAAATTAGCCAATTTCCAACTCCCGGCACCGACCCAATGAAAAATCTTCGCTGAATAGCTGCCAGCGTTCGGATGATGCCGATCATCTGGTTACCCTTGTTACTGGAATTCACATACCCCAGATGAGAATCGATCATTTGACGCTCTCTGACAGAAATAAAGGCGATCATGTGGCGGTCAAGAATCGTGTCGGGTCTAGTTCCGCTTTGTGAAATACTCTCCAATGCTAACAGCAAGTTTCCGGGCGCAAGAACAAAATAATCCCGCAAAATTGGACTCATGCAAGCCACTTCCTGATCCAGCATATATAAAACGCGCTCTATCCCGTATCCGGGCATTTTTTGTGAAAGAACACCACGGCTTTTTTCAAGAATACTCATTATCCCCGCCGCATCTGGAAGCTCATCGAATATCTGTCCAATCCAATCGTTAAAAAACTGCTGTAGCACCATTTCACCATATATTTGGATATCCTCGTTTTGAGCCATAGCCTCCGCCAGAGCCATGCCCAAACCTCCGGGGAAAATAGACCTTCCCTTGTAACGAAGTGGACCAAAAGGATCCAATGCCATGCAAACGCTGAAAATCCACCTATCGCGTGGTGCAGTTTTTTCCTTCTCACAAATATCATCGAAACGCGCCCTGAGTGCCTTGTCCTCAAAATTGCGTTTCAGCCATAATTCAAACTGACCTTTTTCAATCTCTACTCCCGCGTCTGAAACGTTCTTCGAAAATTCCTCAGCCAACGATCTCAGATCCAAATATTTCTTTTCGCGGAAAATCAGTGGACGCGCGGCCTTCAGGATAACACGTGACGGCTTGGGATTGATATGCCTTCCTTCCAGCCAGCGCATCGCGTCATCTATGCTCCATCGCTGATCATCGTCATCATTTAGAACGCCCCGCAAGAACTCAGACACTCCTCCGGGAATCCTTTCCCGCCCGATAATTGCCCCGTATGAACCATGCTCTATCTTCTCGTAAATGATCTGCTGCGGCGATTTACCTAACATGAAATTCTTTCCACGTGCTGCCATGACAACGCATATACCCAGCGCATACAGATCATCCTTGATCGTCCCCGGCCCCCTCCCCGATGCTTGCGCTACAGCACGGGAGGCCATTTCATACAAAGGATGCTGCTGCAATGAAGGCGCGCTAGAAAGACAATCCCCTAAAATAATCCTTTCAGTTCCCTGCATACCAGACATGTATATGTTTTCAGCATTTATTGCACCGTGAATAAAATCAATATTCCTGAAATCCGACAGTGCCTTCACCGCAGGTTCTATTATCGTAGGAATTAGATGATCCTCGGATACCTTGTAAGGTATGGCATCAGCTGACTCCATCATTTTTTTTCCGGCGGGCTTTTCGTAGATCAGAGCAAACTTCTGGCAGTTTTCAGGCCTCCAATCGATGACTCCGGCTTCTATCAACCTCAAGATATGCAGGCTTTTAAGCCCCTTGTAGGAGCCAATGGTAGTGACACGAGGAACCGTGGCGCATCCGCAGATTAGAGCGAAATGCTCCCCTCCTAGATTACGCGACTTAGCTTCATAAGCCTTGGTGGCGGGGCTGGCATACTCTGTGCGTTCCTTGTCGGGAAGTATCTCTATATCATGGCCAACCATGATCCTGCCATCGGAGGTTATCTGGCTGATAACAGAACAATAACCCGACTCCAGACGTTTCAGAGACGTGCTTCTCTCTTTAGGAGTGGTGCTTAAGTCACCATTTTCTTTTTCGGTTGATAGCTGCTGCTCTTCTTCCCCTGCCATGCCTTCCCCCACAGGGAACTATAATAGCGTCAATACAGCTTTTATTTCAGCAATAAAATGATATGTCCATAAGATGGAAGGGAGCGTTTTGTTTTATGTTAATAAAAATCATAAATTTTAACAACTGACACTAGTTTGATTTTAAAATAGTCGTAGATAAGCCACCTTTAAAAACCACAAAACCCTTCAATATCGTATTCCGGTGAAAACTGGAATCTAATTGTTTCAAAAAGTTACGAAATTCAGGCTTTCACCGGAATGACACAAAAGGTGGTTTTTAGAGATAGCCTTTTTTAAATTTATGCCCAGCTAAGCCGTAAAAATAGCCATTAGAAAATTTTTCCTTTGGCAACAACTTGCAAAGTTTTCGTGAAGCTTCCGTTGCCGTTATTTTTCGGTTCAAAGTTTCCCTGTAAAGACTAATGATTTTCACCATATCACAGTTATGTGGCGATAGCCGGAAATATCTCACTCCCGCATCCTTCATAGGCTGAAGTCCCTTAAGCAAGTCTACATAGCTGTCGGAAAGCGTCTGGACTCCGTTTATAGCCAGAAATGGCTTATTTTCCAGCGTATGCAGAGTCATGCCGTCAACATCTTTCCCGCAGACGAACTGACAGTTATCCTTTGACAGCTTATCCGCCCTCGCGTGATAGCATCTGGAGGAAAGCGCGAGTGGCATTCTTCCAAAAACCTGAACCTCTATATCAGCACGATTTTTTCGCGCTTCGGTGGCAAGAGCTTCGATGGACGAAAAAGACATCTCCGGTAACAGACAAAAACGCCGCGCCCCTTTTTTTGCAAGCCAAAAGAGAGTCTCTTCATTATAAACATTAATATAAGAACCAATAACATGCGAACGACCATTAAGGTGCAAAAGGACGGAGACATCATTTGCCTCGATCATCGTCTTTTTATCAGTAGCCAGTTTACGGGTGGCCTGCACTTCCCTTTTGTTCATGACCATCGCAAGAGAGGAAAGAACAATTTCCTTTTTCGCTTTTTTGAGCCGTTTCAAAACATCAGGTAAGACTGGAGCGAAAAACGGCGCACGTTTCGAGCAAACAACTTCCCCGATATAAACGACATCAACCGCCGCTTCGTCCGCAATCCGAAAATAAAAATCACGCCACTTTTCCGGCGACCAGTTAAACAGCACCGGCCCCAGCGTCAGTTTCAGAGGATGGCCTTTTTTTACCGCCATGTTTTTTTATAAACTCCCTCCGTCGATTGCCCACCCTCGGCAAGGCGCATAAGGGTATCTGTTTTAACGACCTTTCCTCTGGAATAATCGCTAAGAGCCTGACGGAAAGCTGTAACGACAGCTTC
>JAGLRU010000063.1 GCA_023136145.1 Alphaproteobacteria bacterium | reverse complement strand
TAACCCAAAAATTTATTGTGAATGTGTCGCGTTAGAATCAGAATCATCTATAGCGTAGTAACATTTACTCCGAAATGCTCCCAAACTATAGTATTCCTTTGAAAAATCTTTCTATATATTTCTTTTGACAAGAGAGTAATTTTGTTGCTGATTTAAAAATCATTATTTTTTTAAGGATACGATATAATTTGTCAGAATCTGACAAAATCTGCTGGATTATCAACGAAGGTCTTGCCGGAACGGAGAATCAATGCCTCGGCGTTGCTGATGCCTTACGTCTCCTTCCCATAATTAAGCGCATCAAACTGAAATCTCCTTGGCGGCAATTCAGCCCGTGGCTACTTCGTTATGGGCATAAATATGCCCTAGACACAGACAGCGACTCGGTGGAACCTCCATACCCAAATATTCTTATTGCCAGCGGACGAAAAAGCATCGGTATCGCCCTACACGTCAAAAAAGCCAGTGGTGGCAAAACCTTTCTAGTACAATTGCAGGATCCACGCATCAACTCCCGACATTTCGATCTAGTCGTCGTTCCACAACATGATCCTGCACGAGGAGAAAACGTACTGGTCACAACCGGATCTTTGCACCTCGTCACTCCTGAAAAACTAAATGCGGAAAAACGAAAGTTCGGAGCGCGTCTGGATCATCTCCCTCATCCCCGCGTTGCTGTGCTGATCGGCGGCTCTAGCAAAGCGCATCGCATGACTACGGAGAACGCCGCCCTGTTGTCTCGCCAGTTGCTAAATTTGAAAGACAGGTATGGAGCTGGCTTGATGGTCACAGCATCCCGTCGTACAGGAAAAGAAAATATCAAAATTTTAAAGGAAGCTCTCGGCGCGTGCGAAGATGTTTTTTTCTGGGATGGTATTGGCGACAATCCCTATTTCGCTTTTCTGGGGTTCGCAGATCATATCATCGTGACAGAGGATAGCGTTTCCATGACATCCGAAGCCATTTCCACGGGAAAACCAGTCGCCATTGCTCCCCTCGAAGGAGGAGCAAAACGGCTTAATCTGTTCCATCAAATGTTGCGGAAACAAGGCTATACAAAACCTTTCACCGGAACGCTTGAAACATGGTCATATACTCCGCCAAATGATATGCTAAAAGTCGTCACAGAAATAAAAAAAAGGATAGAAACATGTCCAAAACACACACTACAAAAGTCCTGATTATCGGTTCTGGTCCTGCAGGATATACGGCGGGAATCTATGCTGCTCGCGCCAACCTAAAGCCGATTCTTGTGGCAGGAATGCAGCAAGGCGGACAAATGACTATCACTTCTGATGTAGAAAACTATCCGGGATTCGCCGACCCTATTCAGGGTTCATGGCTGATGGAACAGATGAAAAAACAAGCCGAAAACGTTGGTACGGAAATGATCGATGATGTCATCGTTAGCATTGATCTTAAATCCACCCCTAAAAAAGCAATAGGCGATAACGGCGATATTTATCTAGCTGACACCGTTATCATTGCTACGGGCGCACAGGCAAGATGGCTTGGGCTTCCCTCCGAAACGCAATA
>JAGLRU010000062.1 GCA_023136145.1 Alphaproteobacteria bacterium | reverse complement strand
AGTTCAAACATTTCTTCAAAGCTATGCTTTGGCATGTCTGTTTTCCCTGCTTTTTCTTGATAAATCAGCTTCTTTTTTTCCAGTTCATCAATACGGTCTTCATAAGCTTGAATAACGCGGGGGCTGGTGGTGTCCATAACGTGCTTTATTAATTGTCCGATTTCCTTTTCCACTTTAAACGCATCCTGCTTAAACGTTTTTGCTATTGATACCGTTTTTTGCATTTGAGCATTCCACGCATCTTTAAACATAGCAAAAGCAATCTGGAACAAGCCTTTTGTTGGTTGCAGTTCTTTCAGAATGTTTTCAAAATCTTCTTCCAGTTTTGCGCGTGGAACAGTCTTGCCGTACTCTGTGCAGCCTTTTTTCCTACAAAAGTAATACGGATATTTCTTATATTTTCCTTTTGACCAACCAGCCGTGAGAGGGCTATTGCACGATCCGCAAACAACTGCCCCGCGTAAAATAAAATCTTTGTGAATATCTTTGCGGGCTGGGACATAGGCGTTTTCATTACGCCGCGTTTGTATTTTCTCAAAAGTTTCCAGAGAGATAAGCCCTTCATGCTTGCCTTTGCGCCGTGAAACATTAAATGAAGGTGCTTCAACATATCCGGCATACAGCACCTTGCTCATAAGCCTGATAATAGTTTGCGCACGTATTTCTCCATTTGGCATATCTTTGGGATAATGCGGATTAGCTTCCAGAAACCGCTTCATTTCTGTTTGAGTTACAAAACGTCCTGAGGCAAAGCCTTCCAGTGCTTCCTTTACGATACCGGCCAATGGCTCATCTTTAACCAAATTCTTGCCGCCATATTTTGACTGCACATATTTATAGCCAACAGGCGCGCGGAACGTCCAAAAGCCTTTTTCAAGCCGCGCTTTTGTTTTTTGTTTTGTCTGGCGGCCAATCTGTTCGCGCTCTAACTGCGATTGGGCTGCCAGCATTGTATCTATGAACGTGCCTTCGGGGGAATCTTCTATCGTAAAATTGAGATATTCCACGCGCACACCGTGCGCATCCAATTCACGGCGTAATTTTAAATGCACTTCTGTTTGCCGTGCAAAGCGTTTGTGATCGTCAAAAATTACTATATAGCGTTTGTTTGAGTTTGCATGTGTATCAAGATAATGGAATAAATCCTGCATGGCAGGACGTTCTATTAAATCCAGACCACCGGAAACATTATCAAGGAAAGTAGCTTCAACCGGATAACGCCTTAATTTAGCGTGCTGGCGGCAACGATGTTCTTGAGAATCCAATCCACTGCCCTTAAGTTGCTTTTTGCTAGATACACGACAATAAATCAAAGCGTTCCAGATGATTTTATCAACGTCCTGTGATTGCACCATAGGAGGTGGTTTTTCATCCTGTATTGTGTCATTGGCTAGCTTCATGCTTTGACTCCTTGTGTTGCCGAATCCTTTTTGGATGCGGTGGTATTCTTAAAATTCTTTGGTAATGTTTTTGATTCTATCATATCAGAATCACTCAAAATGTCTTTGAATACGGTTTGTAAGAGTTGTCCACAAGCGGCTTGCGTGGCATCAATGCCAAAACCTATATCAACAAAACTAACGATGATATTCCAGAGCGTTTCTAAAAATTCTTGTTTTTGTTCTGCGGTTAAATCGCAATCTGCGAGATATTTATCATAGCGCGTAACATCAAAGGTAAGCGAGGATAACGGCAATTCTGTATTTTCCGGTGTTTTTTCTGTCATGTTATTTTCCTTATTTCGTTATAGTTTTGTCATACGCATCTCTCCTTTACGGTTAGAACAAAAGAGGAACATATTTATACAAATACGTATTTTTGTCAAGAAATATTTAGCAAAAAAATAATTTTAGACCTTCTATTGCCCCTTATTATAAAGGATTAACTACCCTGTAACGGGAGGAAACATGCGGATTATTCTACGCAGGAATAAGAACCGTTTTTATATTGTGGATAATGTGCAAACTCCGGCGATACGGCTTTTGTGACAATTCGCCGCCAAGTATGTCCAAAGTGCGTTTTAACCCGCACTTTATCTAAAGGTGGATGGAAAGGATTCGAATGGTATCTGCCGACCATAAATTTTTGTTTATAGTAAGGCTTACGATCCGCATAAAGTACGCCTGACAAATTATCCGCAAAGATATATTGCTT
>JAGLRU010000061.1 GCA_023136145.1 Alphaproteobacteria bacterium | reverse complement strand
CAATCTTCTGTTGTGCGTGCGAAAGGACCAGCCTGATCAAGGGACGACGCAAACGCTACAATCCCAAAACGTGAGCAACGACCATACGTTGGCTTGATCCCGGAAATTCCGCAAAACGCAGCAGGCTGACGAATGGAACCTCCTGTATCCGTGCCTGTAGCACCCAGAGCAATCCGCGCCGCCACAGCCGCCGCAGACCCACCAGAAGAACCACCGGGAACGAGTGGTTTATCGTCGCTTTTCCGTTTCCATGGATTAATAACGTTGCCGTAATCACTTGTCATGTTGCTGGAACCCATCGCGAATTCGTCACAATTTGCCTTACCAAGCATCACCACACCATCACGGAACATATTGCCGGATACAGTAGATTCATATACCGGCTTGAATTCCTTGAGGATTTTGCTAGCCGCTGTCGTTTGTACGCCTACGGTGCAAAACAAATCCTTCATCGCAATCGGAATACCATCAAGCAATAGGTTGTCACCTTTAGCATAGCGAGCATCGCTTGATGTCGCCTGCTTGCGGGCGATGTCAAAAGTCTCTGTGATATAACAATTGAGATTCCTTGACGCTTCGGTCGCCTTGATATGCGCCTCGGTCAGCTCCGTTGCCGTGAATTCCTTTTTCTTCAGTCCGGCAAGGGCTTGTTTGATTGTTAATTTTGTTAAACTTGTCATTTTTCGTTCCATTTTATTTAACCGCAGATGGACACAGATACACGCAGATTCTTTTCTTTTAATTTGCGTTCATCCGCGTTTATCTGCGGTTTGATTCTTACTCCATCACTTTCGGCACAACGAAAAACCCCGCCGTATGCTCCGGTGCGTTAGATAAGATTTTTTCGGGAATGCCACCATCGGTAACGATATCCTCACGCTCCGGCATCTGCATTTCGATCACGCTGGTCATCGGCTCTACGCCCTTAGTATCGACCTCGTTCAACTGCTCGATCATTTCGAGAATATTGCTGAGTTCTCCAGACAAAACTTCCGCACCGTCATCATTGATCCTGATGCGGGCAAGCCTCGCCACTTTCCTAACTGTATTTTTATCGATAGACATTGGCTACCCCGCCGTTTAACAATGTTTATGTCACATAAAAACAGGCATGAACATTAACATGGCAATAGTAACTTTAAAAGAACTGAAAGCATCCCTCCCCAAAGGCAAACGCCTGATGGGGATCGATCACAGTAAAAGAAACTGGGGTCTGGCGATTTCCAACCCCAATCTTACAATCGCAACACCTCTCCTGACCATCGTTTGCACAAAATTCGGGAAAGATGTCAAAAAACTGGCAGGATTATGTAAGGAATATGGTGTGGGAGGGTTTGTTATCGGATTTCCATTAAATATGGACGAATCAGAGGGACCGCGTGTTAACTCCGTCCGTCATTTTGCAGAAAATCTGCTTCAAGCAAAAAATGTTCTCGGCTTCGAGCCTCTAATCACGTTTTTCGATGAAAGACTGTCAACCAGCGCAGTAGATGATTTCCTAAACGAGAACGCCCGCATCTCCCGAAAACGCCGAAATGCCGTTATCGACAAACTCGCCGCCCAGCTTATTTTGCAAGGCGCGCTGGAGATGGTGTGATTTCGACGAAGTCCACGCATTAGGTTTTCTCGCGTGAAGCGTGGGTGGTGACACAACCGTATTGTTGTCATTCCGACAGAGCGCGAAGCGCGACGAGGGATCTTTCTTGGCGCAACGAACCAGATTCCTCGTCGCTTCGCTCCGTCGGAATGACAGCGGAGGTTTTTAGAGGTAGTCTCAATAGACTCATAAGACGCACGGACACTCTTCCAAACCTTTAGCAAAAAAGCGTAGGTGACGGAAAGATAACCGCAAATCAATCTACATAGGGATTTTTACTTGCTTTTACGATAAATCTGATCGGTGTGGCGGGGATGTCGAAATCGCGGCGGAGGTTATTTATCAGATATCGTCTATGCGTTTCGGCATAATCTCCAGCGCGTCCAACCCACAGCCCAAATGTTGGAGGACGTGCCTTGATCTGCGTCATATACCGCAAGCGGTTCGGACGACCGTGAACAAGCGGTGCGGGGTTTTTCTCCTCCATCGCGTGCAGCCAGCGATTAAGCTTTCCGGTTGGTACGCGCTTGTTCCAGAGATCATACGTTGTTAATATTGACTGCATAAGCTTATCAAGCCTAAGACCGTTAAGAGCCGAAATAGTAACAACATGAATGCCTCGCACTTGCGGCAAGCTAGTATCAAGTTGGTATTTTATCTCTTCCAGAATTTCATCGCGATGCTTAACAACGTCCCATTTGTTGACGGCGATAACGACAGCACGACCTTCCTCTATGGCATGGCTGGCAATAACTAAATCCTGTTTTTCAAACATACGCTCCGCGTCGATCATTATAACAACCACCTGCGCGAGGCGTATTGCACGAAGCGTATCAACCACCGCCATTTTTTCAATTTCATCGACAATTCGGGCTTTACGACGAAGCCCCGCCGTATCGACAAGGCGCAACTTACGCCCAGCATATTCCCAATCAACATGGACAGCATCACGGGTGATGCCAGCTTCCGGCCCCGTCATGGAACGCTCTTCACCCAGCATGGTATTAAGAAGCGTAGATTTTCCAACATTCGGTCTCCCGACAATAGCAATCTTGACAGGATTGTTCTTGTCCTCTTCTGTGTCATCCTGATCGCCGAAACCAGTGTTAGCCCCTTCCTCATACAATTCAAAATATTTTTCGAGATTTTCCTGCTCTTCCCCTTCTCCCAACAATGAGGCCTCTTTATCAGCTTTATCTACATGCGGACGCAGCATAGTGAAAAGGTCATCCATTCCATGCCCATGTTCAGCTGAAATCGCAATTGGCTCTCCAAGTCCAAGCTCATAAGCCTCATACATACCGGAAATACTGGCCTTATTCTCGCATTTGTTGGCAATCAGGGCGGAGGGCATTTTCTGCCTGCGTATCCAGTCCGCAAAATGCCGATCCATAGGTGTAACGCCAACACGGGCATCGATCACCAGAAGAGCAATATCTGCACGCGCCAGTGCTTGCTCGGTCTGACGGCGCATACGTCCCTGAATCGAAGCATCGAAAGATTCTTCCAGTCCCGCCGTGTCTATCACATTAAAATCAAGCCCAAGCAAATGCCCGTCCGCCTCGCGCCAATCGCGAGTCAGCCCCGGCGTGTCATGTACAAGTGCCAACTTCTTACCGACAAGACGGTTAAAAAGAGTGGACTTCCCGACATTCGGGCGTCCGATAATCGCGACGGTGAATGCCATGATGTTATTACCTTTTTTCCATTATAAACTATGCCCTCATAAGAAACTTTCACGAATCAGTTGGCAAGGGATTTTTCGGATTGTTGAAGTCGATAGTACCAAATACAATCTGAAAATCCATTTAATATCAGAGCGTTAATAACGTAACATTCTGTCACAAACAGTGACTTTGTATAAGACTCTTCCTTTGCTATCAAGAAGATCAGGGAGAATGTTCTCCGGCACATTCGGTAATGGATTTAAATGTTAAAATCAAATTATCAACATACGGTCAAGGATTCCTTTAAAATCAAAGGGATCGGGGTTCATTCGGGAGCCACAGCCACTCTGACCATTATACCGGCTCTACCTTCAACAGGTATTCGCTTTATCCGCACTGATGTTCAGGATCGCCCTAATATCATTCCCGCCCGTTGGAATTTCGTAACCGAAACTCGTCTTTGCACAATGCTTTCCAACAATCACGATGTAAACGTTTCAACTGTCGAGCATCTTTTGTCAGCATTTTCTGGCCTCGGCCTCGACAATGCTATAGTTGAAATCGACGGCCCGGAAGTACCCATTATGGACGGGAGTGCTCTATGCTTCGTAAAAGCTCTTGATGAAGTAGGGCTTGTCAATCAGAAAATCCCTCGCCGCGTTATCCGAATCAAAAAGACCGTTTCCTGCAAGGAAAAAGGCAAAGAAATATCTTTAAGTCCGGCGGATGGGCAATATTTCGGGTTTGAAATCGACTTTGAAAACCCTCTGATCGGATTCCAGAAGCATATTCACAATATGACCGAAGACGCATACCGCCGTGACATCGCTCCTGCACGCACGTTCGGCTTTTTCCATGAAGTAGAACAGTTGAAAAAAGCAGGTCTGGCGCGTGGCGGCTCGCTTGATAACGCAATTGTCATCGACGGCGATAAAATCCTCAATCCAGAAGGATTGCGTTCCGAAAACGAATTTGTCCATCATAAAATTCAGGATGCAATTGGCGACTTTTTCCTAACCGGAATGCGTCTTATGGGTCGATATTATGGCATTAGAGCCGGTCACGATATAAACAACAAGCTCTTGCATACCCTGTTTTCAAGACCAGATGCGTTTGAAATAATCAATCTCGGCCAGAAAGTGCGTCAACACCAGATTATCGTTGGAAACGCTTATGCTTCCGATTCTGATCTCCCACTTGCCGCCAGTGCATGATTTCAGCCTTTCCCTACGCTCACTGATCATGGTATAAGATGACGTAAGTTTCGTTTCATTTTTGTTCAGTAGTTATTATAATGACAAACCGCCCTTATCATATTGCCGTTCTGTGCTTTCTGTCGCTTTTAGTCGTGACGGGCTGTTCGTCCGTCAATGGTTCCCCAAATATAACGGACACCACCGTTGAAAAACAGGAACCCGTCGAAAAAATGTACGCTCGCGCCGCGCAGAAAATGGATGATGGCCGTTATACCGATGCAGCCAAAGCATTTGATGAAGTCGAGCAAAACTACCCATATTCCCAATGGGCAACTCGCGCCCAGTTGATGGCAGGATACGCCTCCTATAAAAATATGAAATATGGTGCCGCACTATTAGCACTTAACCGATTTATCGAGTTACATCCCGGCGATGAAAATATATCCTATGCCTATTACCTAAAGGCACTTTGCTATTACGAGCAGATTTCGGATGTACGCCGTGATCAGAAAATGACCGAAATGGCATTAAACGGACTGAAACAAATCAAGAAACGTTTTCCCGACAGCCCTTATGCAAAGGATGCCACACTAAAAATTGACCTAACAATGGATCACCTCGCAGGCAAGGAAATCGAGATTGGTCGCTATTATCTCAGGCGGAAACAATATCAGGCCGCCATCAATCGTTTCGAGAAAGTAGTGGAACAATACCAAACCACCACTCACGTTCCAGAAGCCCTGCACCGTCTGACGGAAGCCTATCTGTCCTTAGGAATCATTGATGAAGCACGCAAGGCAGCCGCCATTCTGGGAAGAAATTATCCGCAAAGCACTTGGTATAAAGATTCCTACAAGCTAGTCGGTGCTCCGCAACAAAAAAGTACTCAGCCAACGAATTCGTTTTCTTTTAAAACATTTGGCAAAATCCTGAATTAAGAGCCATGCTCACCAGTCTCGCCATTCATAACGTTATCCTGATCGACCGCCTGATACTGGAAGGCGCGGAAAATCTTTCCGCCCTGACAGGTGAGACAGGTGCCGGAAAATCCATTCTGCTGGATGCCCTAGGACTCTCGCTAGGAGTGAGGGCTGAAGCTGGTCTGATACGTCACGGCAAGGAACATGCCACCGTCACCGCCAGCTTTGACGTTCCAGCCGGACATCCGGTTCTAAAACTTTTAAAAAATAAAGGTCTAGAAGATACAGACACAGTTATTCTTCGACGTACACTAGGCAGAGACGGACGCAGCAAAGCGTTTATCAACGACTCTCCAGTCAGCGTACAATTTCTTAAAGAAATCGGCGCGGAGCTTGTCGAAATTCACGGACAGTTCGAAACGCAAGGTCTGCTCGATCCGCAGACACACAAAAAGGTGCTTGATCTCTATGCAGGCATCTCCGATAAAACGGAGAAAATGCGAACGATATGGGCAAACTGGAGCTTTGCTCGTGAAAATCTTGAACGTGCGGAGGTGGAAATCGATGCCGTCCGTGTGCAGGAAGACTACCTGAGATATGCCGTTGCGGAGCTGGAAAAAATTAACCCACAGCCGGGAGAGGAAACGCTTCTTGCTGAAAAACGCACCTTCCTGCTCAATCGCGAAAGAATGCGGGAAGCCTTCGAGCAGTCATCCGACCTTCTGGAGAACGAACGCGGCATTCTAAGTTTGCTAGGAAAACTCCACACCACGCTGGACCGCCTTGCCGAAAAAGCAGGAGGTAGAATAGCTCCCGTACTGGAAACTCTAAACCGTGCTCAAAGCGAAGTAGACGAAATCTCCTCACAGCTTAAATGTCTCGAAAGTGGAGACGGAGAAGAAGACCCCCTCGAAGAAATAGAAGAGCGTTATTTTGCCCTAAAAGAATGCGCCAGAAAGCACCAATGCACAACCGACGACCTCCAGCGCATCCACTCAGAATTATCAAAAAAACTACGCCTGATAACGCATCGGGAAGACGCTCTTGAGGAACTAAAGCAAACGGTGGCAACGGAAAGGGAAAAATTTATCGCACTAGCTTCAGTTATCAGCGATGCCCGTCAAAAGTCCGCGCAAAAACTAGGCAAAGCCGTCAATGCAGAGTTGCCCGCCCTGAAACTCGACAGAGCAAATTTCTTTGTGGAATGCGTCAAAAGCGATGCAGAATCGAACTGGGGACCGGAGGGTTTCGACAAGGTACAGTTTTCAGTTTCCACAAACCAGAAAACACCCGCAGGACCTCTCCACAAAATCGCATCCGGCGGAGAACTAGCGCGGTTTATGCTTGCGTTGAAGCTAATTCTTGCAGGAACCGGCTCCATTCCAACGCTAATTTTCGATGAGGTAGATAGCGGAATCGGAGGAGCGACCGCCGATGCTGTAGGCGAAAGACTAGCGAAACTCAGCGGAAAATATCAAGTACTAGTCGTCACTCACAGCCCACAAGTAGCCGCACGCGCCGCGCATCACTGGATCGTCACAAAAACCGGAAAAAAAGGCACTGTAATCACTAAACTCATTCATCTAAAGACCGCAAAAGACCGACAAGAAGAAATCGCCCGTATGCTATCCGGCGCAAGTATCACAACCGAAGCCCGCGCCGCCGCCGCAAAATTACTGGAAATCCACGCAGCGTAATATTCTGAAGTGAAAGTTTTTAGAGGTGACCTATATGATAAAAACTAAGCCAAGATGATTTTTTATCCCGCGTATGTACCGCAAGACACTCTTTCCGACTTAATAACCGTCTGGCTGTTGGTATCACGGCGCAGGAACCGGACTCCGTGATGCGATGGCTCCGGCCAATCTTCAAGACCATTGACCCATTTGAAAGTTTCGGTCTCATGGTCAAGCCCGGGAACAAACTCCTTGTCCACAACAACAAGGAAATTATTGAACTTGAAGACTCCATCTTCCGTTTTGAATTGCACAAGAGGTCGTAGATCAAAAACCTTGCTTCGATACCTGATCTCCTCAAAAACCTCTCGAACAGCTGTCTGTTCAGGAGTCTCTCCATCTTCCATCTTTCCGCCGGGAATGCCCCATGTGCGGGGTGAACGGACATTGGCAGAGCGTTTTAGCGCAAGAATGCGACCAGTATCCCTCGCTAATATATATACACCCGCTCCCTCGCGTCCCCACTTGCCGGTTCCGTCTATATCTTCCAATTCAGCCATAACGCATACCTTCTCGCCCACTCAAAGAAAGTATGGCGGTGAATTTATTAAGATTGCGTTAACTGCGCGAAAAATCGCCTCTGAAATAAACAAAAGCTACCTTTAAATACACTAATGTAGCTATTTCTTTACGCTCTTTTTCCCATCACCATTGGAATCTATCACACCTGTTTTAGAAAGCAGGACGGCTATTGGTCTTGTTGTAGAAAACTGCGAGAGCGTAATCATAATCATTGCTAGAATCGGGATAGATAAGAACATTCCCGGTACACCCCAGATCATCCCCCACATCGCCAATGACGAAATAATGAAAATAGGGCTGAGATTAAGACTTTCCCCCATCATAAATGGATCAAGTCCCTGACCAATAACTCCTTGCACCATCGACAGCCCCGCCAGCACGATAAGGAATGTCGTCATGTCGTTAAACTGAACCAACGCAATTATGGCTGGCAACGCGATGGATGCCAATGATCCAACATAGGGTATAAAATTGAGGAAGAACGCCATCACCCCCCAAAACGCTGCAAAATCCACCTGCCAATATTTCAGAATAACAAAAGTCAAAATCCCCGTCAAAGCACTCATAAGTGTCTTGACCCAGATATATCTTTGCATCTTGATGTCGATATTCTTTAAAATATGCCGGACTTGTCGTTTTGTTTCCGGTGTTTGGATCATTCCAGAGATTTTTCTATCGAAGAAACGCTGTTCATACAACAAAAACCCAGTATAGAACATCACAATCATCGTTTTTCCGGCAAGCCCTGACAACATCTTCACCATAGCCGTCATAATTGATCCTAAATTAAGATAGCTAACCAATTCCTGTACAGTTGGCTGGTGCTCCATATTGAGAAAAAGTACAACCTTAGAAACAAGTGCCTCCAGATTCCTCTGATAAAGTGGCGCAGCTACTGCCACGTTAGCGATGTTCTTGCTTATGAGTTCAAAAATATCCCATACGCCTAACACGAGAAAAAGGATTGCCATAGTAAAACAAACCCTGCGCGGAACCTTCCTACCACCGAAAGAAACCTTACCAAACCCCCTAGCCATAGCGTTTATCAGATACCAAACAAACACAGCAATCACGAACGGAATCACAATGGAACGTGCAACATTCAGAATATAAATAACCAGACAAATCACGATAAATCCCAAGGCGAAACTGGATGCCACCTCCGGTATCGGAGTCTTTTCTCTTTGTCCTGACATATTTATGTGTACTCCTAAAAACTGCCACCTGCACATTGAATTTAGATTTTTGCAAGTTACTGTACAACATGTACAATAAACATGTCACGCAGGGGATACTGACTTTATCAAAAGTTAGCACCAAAGGAATTAATCGCGTATTTATTCGAGACGCGAATCTTCATAAAAGACAGAGTGACGTGGTTATGTGTAACAATTAATGCTAGGATTCTGTCTTGAAAAACATTGCAAAACTCAAAAAACCAGAACTTTTGAAAACTCCCCTATGGGATATGCACAAAGAAATGGGCGGCAAGATGGTCGGTTTTGCTGGATATGATATGCCCGTGCAATATGACGGTATGGGCGTTCTGAAAGAACATCTGCATACACGCAAGATGGCGGGACTGTTCGACGTATCACATATGGGTCAAGCACTTATAACTTCAGACACCGACCCTGCTATTGCTCTAGAAAAAATCACACCAACAGACTATATAGGGCTTGAACCATGGAAAATCCGGTACACTGTCTTGCTAAACGATCAAGGTGGCATCATTGACGACATGATGGTGACACGCTGGGATGATAAAACACTTTTTCTCGTCGTCAATGCCGGTTGCAAAAACAAGGACTTCACCTACCTTCAAAAAAAACTCGGCTCACAAGTAAAACTGCAAGTCCTCACCGACCGCACCCTTCTCGCACTACAGGGACCAATGGCTTCAATGGTGATGGCACGTATTCTTCCTGCTGCCTACGATATGAAATTTATGACAGCAGCCAAAATGAAAATTGAAGGTCAGGAAATATATATCAGTCGCTCCGGCTACTCCGGCGAGGACGGATATGAGATTTCTGTGCCTTCTTCTTTTGCGGAGGCTTTCGCAAAAAAACTTCTGTCTCACAGTGAAGTTAAATTGATAGGTCTCGGCGCACGCGACAGCTTACGTTTGGAAGCTGGCTTTTGCCTTTACGGTCACGAACTAAACGAACAAATCACGCCCATCGAAGCCAACCTAAGGTGGATTATCCCGTCACGCCGCCGGAAGGAAAAAAGCTTTTGTGGCGCGGACAAAATCATCGATCAATTGAACAACGGCACAACAAAACAACGTATCGGCATCAAACCAGACGGCAAAGCACCGATAAGGGATGGTACGGAATTATTGTCCCCTGACGGCAGAAAAATCGGCATTGTCACCAGCGGAGGATTCGGTCCCACTGTTAACAAGCCGATAGCGATGGGTTATGTCGAAACCGCCTTTTCGGCAATAGGAACCAGACTTCAGGCAATACTGCGCGGTATAGCGTGTCCATGCGAAGTGGTCACTCTGCCTTTTATCAAACATAGCTACAAAAGGGACTAAAAATGACAAAAACATTCTTTACTGAAGCCCATGAATATGTCCGCATCGATGGCGACATCGGCACTGTTGGCATTTCCGATCACGCGCAAGAGGCACTTGGCGATGTAGTTTACGTCGAGTTGCCAAAGATCGGAGATAAAGTAACCAAAGGCGCACAAGCTGGAGTTATCGAGTCCGTCAAATCTGCAAGCGAACTGTATTCTCCAATTTCTGGCGAAGTAGTGGAAATTAACGACACTCTGTCCAGCAACTCAGCACAAGTCAATCAGGACCCTCTCGGCAAAGGGTGGCTCTATAAAGTTAAAGTCAGCAACGACAGCGAACTAAACGAGCTAAAAGACGAAGAAACATACGCAGCTTATATTAAGGA
>JAGLRU010000060.1 GCA_023136145.1 Alphaproteobacteria bacterium | reverse complement strand
GGCGGCCGTGCTAGTGGAGGTAGAGGAGGCGGTGCTGTAAAACTGACAGTTTCAGGAACTACTACCGTAACGGGGATTATTTCAGCAAATGGTGCAAATGCGGGTGCTTATTCCGGCGGAGGCTCAGGAGGAAGCGTATATATTATAACTGGCACTTTCGCCGGAGCAGGGACGATCACCTCCAATGGAGGAGTTGGCGTGAGCCCGCCTACTGGCGGCGGAGGCGCAGGTGGAAGGATAGCTCTTTATTATACCACTGATTCTTCAACTGTTAGTTATCAGACTTATGGTGCCTCGGGCTATGCTTACGGCGGAGCCGGAACAGTCTATACAAAAGCGGATGCTCAAACCCACGGTGATCTCATAGTAAACAATAACAGTAACAGCGGAGCAATAAGCCCTCTCCTAACCAGCGACTGGACCTTTGACAATGTCACCATCTCCGGCGCGGGCAAGCTTAACGCTAATGGATATAATCTTACAATCAATGCGGATTTTAACAATACAGGAACATTCACGCATTCAAGCCAGACAGTCACATTCGCGGATAACACCCAGGTCTCCCATATCTACGGAGATACAACCTTTAATAATTTTACCTGTACCACAGCCGGAAAAGCGCTTCAGTTTGAAGCAGAAAAAACGCAAACTATAGCAGGGACTTTAACCTTTACCGGCGAATCGGGAAACCTGATTACGTTAAGAAGTATATCAGAGGGTACTCAATGGAATATAGACCCTCAAGGGACAAGAGACGTGGATTATGTTGATGTGAAAGATTCCTATAATATCCATACCACGGCAATAATGGCTTTTCATTCTCTGGATATCCTGAATAACATTAATTGGAATTGTCTTTCTTTTGGTGTGGCTGAATTTGTAAGCATAATTGATCCTGATGACGGAGTTGGCACGGATTATACATCCCTATCTTCCTGGGAATCGAACAACCAGGTTGATTTAACCGTAGCCACTACCCTGGTTTTTTCTCACGCTGGAATAATGGGAATTATTGCCGACACAGACAGCGTAACCGGCGCGGTCAGCGGGGCCACGGCTGATGTGGTGCATGCTACAAGCACACAAATTCTTTTGGAAAATGTAAGCGGAGTCTTTGAAGAATCCGGGGAACAGGTTTATCAAACACTGAATACTAATTATGTGATTATTTCCAATACAGGAGATCTGGCTATTTCCGCGGCCAGCTGCAGAAGTTCAGCTGGAACAGCGGACACAAC
>JAGLRU010000006.1 GCA_023136145.1 Alphaproteobacteria bacterium | reverse complement strand
GATGGGATTAACCGCTACATGCTTTAAAGAGCGTTTAATGGTTAGTTAAGTGCTTTTTAAAGCGTAAATGTTGACTTGCTACACGACCGCTTAGGAGGAAGATCTATCTTACTGATTTTAAATGATTATATGATGTTAGTATAAAAACATACATCAAAGTATGATTTTTCAATACTTTTTTGTGTATTTATATAGTAGTATATTTTTATACAAGAAAGTGCGAATTTAACCAACTTTCTTGCAGAAAGATATAGCATGAAAAACATATCAGAAAGACAAAAACGCCTCAGTGCAATCATGAGATCAACAAAAGGCATGATTCACGTCGATGATCTTGTGAAGACTCTGGGCGTGAAGAACGCCCACGCAAGACAGCTCTTGTCCAGTTGGCACCGGCAGGGCGTTTTGCGCCGCGTCGCGCATGGCAAGTATGTCGTTATCTCTCCTGCCGCGCTGAAACAGAAGCAAGTGCTGGAAAATCCTTGGGTACTGGTGCCAGAACTATACAGCCCCGGCTACATCGGCGGCTGGAGCGCCGCCGAGCATTGGGGCTTGACTGAACAGGTTTTTAGAAGCATTTGTGTGTTTACAAGCAAACGAACGCACTCCGGCACAAAAGAAATTCAGGGCGTGGATTTCTTTGTCAGACATGTTTCCTCGCGGTTTATTTTCGGCACACAGACGATCTGGCATGAAAGCGTGAAGATACAAATATCAGACCCGCATAAAACCATACTGGACATACTGCATTACCCAGATACGGGCGGCGGCGTGCAGCATGTATTGGATTGCTTTAAAGAGTATGCCAAACTTTACAAGAATCAGGACGACCGTTCCAAGATGATCGAATACGCATTAAGAATAGACAGCGGCGCTCTCTTCAAAAAACTGGGATATTTTGCTGAAATGGCCGGGTTTGATCGCGTGTTTCTGGCCGCATGTAAAAAGCATCTTACCGAAGGACATGCAAAACTGGACTCTGCCGCCAAGAAACAAAGGCTGATTACCA
>JAGLRU010000059.1 GCA_023136145.1 Alphaproteobacteria bacterium | reverse complement strand
ACTTTTTTTACCTTGGAAACTTTTTTTACCTTAACATCATTATTCGAAGCCTTTTTACCAGAGACATTGTTTTGCTGCAGTTTGCCAATTTCTTCTTCCAGCTTCCCTATACGCTTTTCCAAAGTTTCAATTCTTATCAGAAGCCTCGGCATATTTTCTGACAAAACTTTAACAAGCCCCGAATCATCAAACACCTTATTATCCGTCTTTTCGCCAACTAGCTCTTTCTCTACAGGAACGACAGCCATCGGTTTTATCTGTGCCACACCCGACGGCTTAGTCGTAGTAGTTAGCAAAGGAGCAACTACAGCAGACGCTGGTACCGACGATGGAGCAGGGATAGAAGCTCCACTCCCCCAAGACAAAGAATCCTCATCGAGAGTCCCGACAAAAGGAGAGGATGGCTGCGACGACGAAGTCACCGGAGATGCACAAACAACGGACGACCAAAAAAAGAAACCACCAAGAACAGCTATAACTATAAAAGTACGAATAACCCTAGTATCAAAATTGTCGGATCGGCTCATTTTTCAGCATCCTTTGTTGTCACTGAATTGATAAAGAAAATTCCCATTGTGGTGCCTTTGGCAATATGTACGGTGATTGGACGGTCTGAGCTATCCTCCAGAATCTCGCTAACTACCTTGACAGACTCCTCAAGCCCCTTGTAAATGCTTTCCTTAGCATCAGGCTTCGGTCGCTCAATCGCCTGACCTCCGCCAGCAATTTGTGTCACCGTAGTTCCGGTTTGAGCAACAGCTGATCCATACCCCTCCACGAATTTGGCCGCCGCTGGCAAAATAACGCGCGTAAAATAATGATGGTCCACATCAGTAGCCTGACCTGCCAACGTAGTATTTTCATCAAGAGCAATACCACTTATCGTATAACTGACAGTATCCTTGATAATACGACTGAACTCGATGACTATATATTCACCTTTCACCTCGACCTCACCAATCACCCGTCCACCAGCAAACGGTCCAGACAAAATTTGCGCCAGCGCAGGCCCCTTGATGTCGGAATTAATCGCGATCAGCAATTGAGCATAAGCAATATCCCCCGAAGACACGATCACTTGATTGTCACTTTTCTTATTCTTTCCGCCTTTGCCTACACCACTGCTTTTCAACGATTCTTTTGACCCGCTTTTCAGCTTGTTTTCTTCACTTTTCTGTATTTCATAAAGAGATTTTACACCCGTGATATTAATAACTGTCCCCGCAAGTGGCTCTTGCGCCGCTACAATCACGCGCATCTGATCAGAAATACTCTTAATGTTCGCGGCATCATCTTTCGCCGTAGATGCAGCACTGCTCCCGCTAACCCCAACCTTACTCCCAATTCCTCCAATTCCCTGCTGCGGACGAATGGGCTGCACCATAGGCACCCCCTCCGGAGTCAACATTCCATTTTCTTCCTCGATAGCATCCTGAGCAGCCCTTGTCCGTTTAGCTTCAGCGGCTTTGCGCCAAGCCGAAAGCACATCAGTCTTAAGGCTGTCTGGCATCATCGGCATTTCCGGAACCTCAATCCCGCCAATCTTAGCAGGAGAAGTCGGCACAGGCAGTGCGCTTTTGCCTGTCCGCGCAGCTTCTTCAGCTTCCCTCTTGTTTTTTTCTTCCAATGCCGCTTTATAAGCCGGATCTAAATCTTCCTGCCCAGGCACCTGCATTACAGCACTAGCTTGAACACCTCGCAACGTCGCCTTCGTTCGATCTTCATCATCATCAGAGAAAAAGATCATAAAGCCACCTATAAGAATGGCACCAACCAGTACAATTGACGCCAGCTTCAGCATAGGATTATTTTCCCAAACTTCTTTCAGAGAAGGCTTTTCCATGAAATCCTCCTCAAAATCTTCTGGCACGTTGATATCATCATTGGTCATGGAACTACCTCATTATCGACAATATAAGCTTTAACCATTCTACCTTCATCAGAAAGCAGGATAACTGACGTATTATTCAGCATATAAACATTCATCCCATCGGCAGATGTGACGCTGGAATTCCAAGATGGTGACAGCAGTGTTAGTGGCGTGCGTAAGTAAATACGCCCCGATACACTCCAAACGTTCGTACGCCCGTCAACACCCTCTATTTTAAGTTTTTCTGACCGACGAGGTGGTGTCCCATCTAGTATCTGAACAAGATTTTCATCAGTTCCCGTCACCGCGTTCAGTCCTCCGAATTCGATCAAAGGAATCTTGGCAAGAGGCCCTCGTTTCGGAATTCGCGCATCGAATCGGTAATACACCTCGTCAAGTCCTGTAAGCAGCGTAAATGTAATTGGCGTAACCATATCCACCAACCGAATCGAAATGTTGCCTACACCATGCGCAGACTGTGGAAGCACACGAATAACATGCCCCCCCGTTTCAGGAGGAGTTATATCAAACTTTCCAGCCCAGCCAACATCCTGTATCGCCCACGGAGCTCCTGTCTGATCCAGAATAGTAACCGTAGTAACTCGACTCGGAGACGTCTTAATGACAGATGGTGTTTGGCTAGGATCCAGAGAAACAGTTTCCACAATCACCAGAGGTGTCGGCATGGCAATCGGTGTTTCGGCAGACTGACGACTTTCTTTGAAAGTCTCCAACAACCTACGAATCTGCTCTGAGGTCATTGGCATAAGCTGCTTAATTGCAGTATCAAAAGCTATCTCATCCCTTTTTTTCCTCTGATTCTCTGTATCTATCTGCATCTTCATCTGCATTTCTTCTGGCGTTGGTATGTTCAAAGCTCTCGACGTAGCAGGCATCTGTCTACTCACTGGCAAATTAGAGGCTGCTCCAAGCGGACTAACGTTTGATGCGTCCCTTCTAAGTATCGGCGACTTCACCTTCTCAGGTTTAACATTTCCTTTCTCAGGCACGAACCCTTTCTCAACTTTCTCAGACGCGACCTTCTTCATTCTATATGCTCTGTGTTCTTTTTCAAATTCCTCCATACTCTGAGCAAAAGCAGGAAAATGACAAACACCTAATAGTAATGCCACCGACAAACTTAAAAGCAGACGTTTCATCCCTGTCTCCTAAGGAGTTTTCGCCTCCCAAAAGGCGTCACAAATAATGAGTGAATCATATGATCCATCATTTAACTAACATAACACTTATACCCGTAATCGCACTAAAACGCACGATTTTTTTAATAGATATACCATTCACTTATCCCCAACCCTGCAGGATTGCTACTAGTTGGAACCTTTTCAACCACCACTATCACCTTTTTTTTTATTGCACTACTCTTTCCGCCAGCACGATAGGTAATCATCAACGGTATATTAAACCTCCATGTATACTTATCCACTACCAGCCCTTCCTTGAGCAAAACTGGAGTGCCTGAAGGAATCGATGTAAAAATCAGCTGCTTTTTATGCATCTGTTCAATCACCCTGGAACTAATGAGAGCCTTTTTAAAACTAACCCATCCTTGCGGAGTAAAAAAAGGTGTAGATAAAGAAAATCGCCTCTCCACATCATTAAAACCAAATGTCATAATCTGTGCAGCAGCCTGTACCACCCAGTCTGTTACAGCTGTTTTTTCTATATTTGGAGAGTTAAGCGAGGATAATTGCATAAGTCTACCTTCAAAACTTTCCGCAAAATAACGATCCACACGTTCATCCGTACTCACATAAAACATAAGGAGACCAGACAACACCAGAATTAACGCCACTTGAATATTAGCAATCCATATTATATTGCGATAACCATCGCGATAATAAGCATTTCTTTTCTGATTCCGGTCAAACTCCTCAGAAAATGTCATATTATCGTCCACCGCTCATCAATATCCATTGTTCAATACCCACCCCATTGGGATTTTCCAGCGACGGCACACGTTCTA
>JAGLRU010000058.1 GCA_023136145.1 Alphaproteobacteria bacterium | reverse complement strand
GGCGCCATGAAAAAACGCCGGGAAGGCATGCCCATAGAAACGACCGTTGAAGAATTAGTAATGTCTTATTATTAAACGAAAGCACTATAGTAGCCGTAATTGCTGATAATGTGTTAATTTACAATGCTTTATATACATCTCTGATTCCTAACTTATCTAAAGTCAAGTGTCAGCCCCTTTTTTAAAGCTCAACCCCAGCGTGAAGTGGTGGTTATGTGTTGTTTTGATTTCAAAGGGTGTTTACTCAATTTATAGTCGTTTGAATAATTAATCGCATGTTTTTCCTTGAAACGACATACCTGCGAAAGCTGGTATGCGGTAAAGTTGCACTTTGTAGTCGTTTCCAATTTATTAAGAGAGTCGCCACCCCGTCACCACCGCTTTATGCGTGGGTTTGGAAGCGTGTCTACACGTTTTATGAGTCATAATGACAATAGAAAAACTTTTCCGGCAGAAATTACCTTGATCTCCTCAGGAGGATCTACCAACTTTTATGCCGAAAGGTAGGCTGTTTCCTGCAACTCATTGAAAATAATAACAAATTAAAAATGGCATGTTTCCTGCATCGCATCACTGTGGGTTAACGGCATTCGACCAGCGCAGAAAAACAAAAACAGGCGCATGCCGGAAAAAGAATAAAGGTGGTGAACGATGGAAAACATTTCCTATATAGGCCTGTCGCAGCAAATAGCTTTGCGTAATTTGATGGATGTTACCGCCAATAATATGGCGAATATGAACACGCCGGGCTTTAAGTCTCAAAATGTGCTGTTCAAGGAATATCTCAACAAGGCTCAGACTAGTGGTGAAACAATCTCTCAGGTTCAGGACTACGGAACGTACCGCGATATTGGTCAGGGGACTTTGACTCAAACGTCCAATAATCTCGATCTTGCCATTCAAGGCGATGGGTTTTTCGCGGTGAAAGATGTCAACGATATTCGTTATACCCGCGCTGGTGCTTTCAGCCTTAATAACAATCGTGAAATCGTTACAAGGGATGGCTTACGAGTGATGAGTGATAGCAATAGTTCGCTTGTTATACCGGCGGATGCTGCCCAGATCACGATTGCGCGTGACGGTAGTATCAGCACTGAGAATGGCTCCGTTGGCAAGCTGAAGGTGGTGATGTTCAATGCTCCGCAGATGCTTACTCCTATCGGCGGCGGCCTTTACGATGCCAACAACGCTCAGGAAATGCCTGCGGATAACGTGTCAGTGGAGCAGGGAATGCTGGAAAACTCAAATGTCCAGCCGCTACTTGAAATGAACAAGATGATAGAACTTATGCGTATGTACCAGTCTGTGCAAGACATGCTTGTCAAGGATCATGAACGGATGCGCGGTGCGATACAGAGATTGACTAAGGCTTAACGAAACAGGAAGAGGAGACGAACATGTCACTCACACTTGATATAGGCGCGACGGGGATGCTAGCGCAGCAACTGAATGTGGACACGATCTCGAACAATATCGCTAATATGACGACGACGGGATACAAGCGTCAGAGGGCAGAGTTTCAGGATTTGCTCTATCAAACTAAGGTGCGACCCGGCTCGACATCCTCGGATGCGGCGACGACTGTTCCTTCTGGGATTCAGCAAGGTCTGGGTGTGCGTGCGGGATCGATTTACCGCATCAATGAGCAGGGTGCTTTGCAAATGACTTCCAATAAATTCGATCTAGCTGTTATGGGGCAGGGGTACTTTCAGATCACTTTGCCTTCCGGTGAGACGGCATACACCCGCGACGGCTCATTCCAGATGAACCAAAGCGGGCAGATGGTGAATTCGCTTGGGTATCTTTTGCAGCCCGGGATCACTATACCTAACACCGCTTCTGATGTGACTATCAATGCAAGCGGGCAGGTTCTGGTCAAGATTGAGGGACAGACCAGTATGAGCAATGTTGGGCAGATACAGACAGTACTCTTCCCAAATCCCGCTGGGCTTGAGGCACTGGGGAGTAATCTTGCCATCGTTACGGAAGCTTCAGGTTCCGCTGTTGTTGGCAATCCCGGATCGTCCGGCTACGGTAGCTTGCAACAGGGTGCTCTTGAGGCTTCTAACGTTAATGTAGTGTCGGAGATTACGTCCTTGATTCAGGCACAACGCGCTTATGAGATGAACTCCAAGGTTATTCAGGCGGGAGATCAGATGTTGAGCACGATTACGCAGCTTCGTTAATGATAAAGGAACTGGGAAACGGGAGCTTATGACATGAAAAAACATGAAACCGGAAAAATGCAGAATCTGAAACGGTTGATGATAGTGGCGGTGCTGGTGACCTTTGTTGCAAGTCCTGCTTTTGCGGCCATGCCAAGAACGGAGAGCACTGTTCTGAATGATCGGATAACGCTTGGTGATGTCTTTGACGGAGTAACGGAGAATGCTGATTATTATCTCGCTCCTGCTCCGGCTCTTGGCAAAACTGTGACACTGAACGTCAATGATTTGATCCGTATTTCGGAGGCTCTCAATCTTGGCTGGATTCCGGACGGAAACCATCGGCAGGTGGTGATCCGAAGGTCTTCCGGTGAAATCGATCTTTACGATATTCAGGCGGCTTTGCAGGATCGGCTAACTGAAGAAATGAGAGGTCGGAAATTCGATATTGAATTGTTTGACCGTTCCCTAAGTTTTCTTGTTCCGAAAACGGCTGATAAGACGGTGACTGTCAATAGGCTAACAACGGATGCCGTTAAGGGTTTATTTAAAGCTGTTGTTTCGCCATTGGCATTCCCGGACATGAAAAAGGAAGTTAGTGGTCGTTTTTACACGATTGGTCGGGTGCCGGTGCTTAAGGAGTCTCTTCGTTCTGGTGATGTTATTTCTGCCAATGATGTTGAGTATATAGATATGCGTGCGTCCGCGATCACCAGCAGCATGATTACGGACGCAAGTAAGCTAATTGGTCAGACACCTAGGCGCGGCATTTCTGCCATGAAACCTATCACGACTGGAGATGTGAAATTGCCTGTCGTGGTTAAAAAAGGTGCTGTCGTTACGATGACGCTCAGAAGTGAAACTATAAGCCTGACAACACAGGGACGTGCAATGGACAATGGCTCGAAAGGTGATGTGATCCGTGTCATGAATACCGGATCTAAACAAGTCGTTGAAGCCGTTGTCGTTGGGCCGCAAGCTGTCATCGTTCGTTCGCCGTCCACCGTCACGGTTATAAGCTCTTTATAAGGAGAACAGTAATGGCATATTCAAAAACATATCAAAAAGCTTTCACGGTTCTGATCTGTCTGACTTCTCTTATGGTGTTGACAGCGTGTGGCATAGAAGACCGTCTTAACAGGATTGGTATTGCGCCGGAACTGTCTAAAATCGAGAACCCATACAGTGCG
>JAGLRU010000057.1 GCA_023136145.1 Alphaproteobacteria bacterium | reverse complement strand
ATCGCACAAACATGCGGAACCCCCGTCTATTGCTATTCCACCGAGCAACTCGTTGATAATTTTCATGCCTGGCAAAAAGCCATGCGCAACGTCATGCCAGACGACAAATTCACGATTTGTTACTCCTGCAAGGCAAACAGCAATCAGGCTGTTATAAAAATCCTCGGCAGACTTGGCGCGGGAGCTGATATCGTTTCAGTTGGCGAGATATACCGTGCCTTCAAAGCCGGTATCCCTGCAAAGAAAATAGTTTTTTCTGGGGTCGGAAAAACAGATATAGAATTGATACGAGCGATCAAGAACAGCATCCTGCAAATCAATGTCGAATCCGAGTCGGAGCTGAACCTGATTTCAAAAATTGCCCTAAAAGAAGGCCCGAAGGTCAATATCGCCTTTCGAATCAATCCGAACGTCGATGCGAAAACCCATGCCAAAATTACTACTGGTCTCAGTGAAAACAAATTCGGCATAAATATTGAATCCGCACCAGACATCTACCGCAAAGCGAAAGCAATGCCGGGAATTCTGGCGACCGGCATAGCCATTCATATCGGTTCCCAGATGACCAATCTCGCTCCTTTCGAGGAAGCCTTCAAATGTATCGCCGACCTTGTACACAGGCTCAGAAAGCTTGGACATACCATCAATACCATCGATCTAGGCGGAGGACTTGGCATCACTTACAAAGATGAAACGCCGCCGGATTTAAATCGATATGCCGCTCTTATCCGCGACATCATCCTGCCTCTAAATGTCCATGTAATCGTGGAGCCGGGACGCTCCATAGTCGGTAACGCCGGCATCCTTCTCACCCGCGTACTCCACATCAAAAACGGGGATAAAAAGAATTTCCTGATCGTCGATGCCGCGATGAACGACCTAATGCGACCAGCACTGTACAATGCCTATCATCCGATCATTCCCTGCAACGAACAGTCAGAAAACCTAACGAAAACTCTCACCAGCGCGAAAAATCTCTATGATGTCGTCGGTCCGGTGTGCGAAACATCAGACACTTTCCTGACGAACGCTGAATTTCAGGATATATCTTCGGGTGATATACTAGCCATCATGGTGGCGGGAGCCTACGGTTCCGTCATGTCCTCGAATTACAATTCGCGACCGCTTGTCGCCGAAGTTCTGGTCAGTGACAAACGATACGACGTGATCCGAAAAGCTCAAAACATTGAAGATGTCGCGAAACTTGACATCCTTCCCGACTGGTTAGCATGAAAATACCGGCTCCAAGATATATCCTTGTTTTCGTTCTCAGCTACACAAGCCTGCTGTTAGAGAGGCTATGGAACCGCCTTTGGCCTGTCACCAGCCTGACACTCTTCTTTATCTCCCTGTCACTTGTCAATATCCCTATAATTTTCGGTGCCGTCTGGCATCTTCTTTTTCTCGCCATTTTTGCCGTTGCGCTTATTGCAACATTCCTTCGCGCAGGTACGCATTTTTCCCTACCAACCCGCAAAGCAGTCGAAAGACGGATGGAAAAAACCGGTGGTCTCAGCCACCGCCC
>JAGLRU010000056.1 GCA_023136145.1 Alphaproteobacteria bacterium | reverse complement strand
AATATCCTCATTCGACAATCCAGTATCAGAAACAATCTCAGTTTTCACCGCAGACACGACCATTGTTCCACCACCACCCATCGTTCCGACGACGACAACTTCTACAGACTCGACTGCATTGACATCTGAGCAAATAGCAGCACCTATCGTCGAGTTAGTCTTAGATACTGGGATCAGCGGCACAGACAGAATCACCCAGGACGGCACGTTAAAAGTATCCGGTCTGATAGAAGGTGCACTGGTTCAGTACAGCGCGAACGGCGGAGCAACATGGTCGAATACGTCACCGACTACGTTCACACAAGGCAGCAATACCGTTCTGGTTCAGCAGACGGATGTTGCTGGCAATGTATCCGCTGCCACGTCATTTACCTTCGTCTACGACACGACACCGCCAGTTCTGCCAAACACAGGGTTTAATGACAACAATTCCAACGATGTGGTAACGGTCGGCACCACGCTTGTCTATACGGTAACGTTCAGCGAAGATATTGCCAACGCAACGGTCACAGCCGCAGATTTTGACAATGCCGGAACGGCTAACATCACCATCGATACAATCACAGAAACCAGTCCCGGAGTATTCTCGGTAGAAGTGACAACGACATCAACGGGATCATTGATTCTGAAAACCATTTCCGGTGCTGTAATTACGGACGTGGCGGGGAATGCCCTGAACACTGCGGCAGCCATCACAGACGACACGACAATCACTGTCGACGATCCCTCATTCCACTTTTCCAACGAATACATCAATTATACGCCTGCCGATATCACCGACGATGGCCTAGGGGAATTTGCAGAAACCGGTACGTTTGTAGGAACGGTATTAGCTTCCGGCGCAGATCATTATAGCATAGCCGTGAACGGCGCGGGTGTTCCTCAGCATTTTGAATGGGACAATACCTCCTATGTCATCCAGGATATTGCCGATTACACCTCTGTTTTCTCGATTGATAATTCTACCGGCGAGGTGTTCGTGAATGACTCTCTAGCCTTCTCGCATTTCCTGAACCCGGGTGGATTAACTCTCGACATCACCATCTATGACAGTTCCAACAGTGTCATCGGTGTCATCCACCCGATTATGCTTATACATGATTCTAACGATATAACGGCGGATATCCAGCCGCAAATATCTGACAGCGATATCACTGGCACATCAAGCGACGACTTTTTGGTCAGCGTCAGCGACATTGCCACGGCAATCGCAGGCAAAGGCGGCGCGGACGTACTAATCGGACTTGGCACCGGCGATAATTTGATCTCCGTTTCGGACAACACTTTCATACGCGTAGACGGTGGTGATGGAAGCGACACCCTTACGCTAGGCAACCTGTTAAGCACAAACTTTTCTCTGGACTTTACCACCTTTCCCGAATGGAAAGTTAATAACATAGAAAATATCAATCTTGGTCTGTCAGACTCCCCGTCTGGAGGATTTTATATGGGGAACCATATAAAACTGGATATTCAGAGCGTTTTTGATATGACGGATCCAATAACCAACACACTAAACATTACAGCAGCCGGGGGCTCTATTGGTGGCATAGTTGATATTATCATGAACAGTGCCAATGGCAACTTTACTCTTAATCCCGGCGACTTTTTGGGGGTCGAAGGTACCGGCACAGCACTACTAACTTACACAGGAACACATATTGGCAGTGGCGAAACAGTGACGCTTGTTATTCATCAAAACAACACCAGCAGCGACGCAAGCGGCGATATCACAGTAAGCCAGATAGTATAAATTCCGCCACCGCACTTACTTTACCGTCTCTAGCGTCTTTCTGATTTTCTTGGTCGTTGAAAAGTCTTGTTCAATAGGGTTGAAATCCGATGAATAAGGCGGAAGAAACAAAAATTTTGCACCGGTTTTCTTAATAATCTCCTTTGTCTTCAAACAAAACAGGAGCTTCAAATTTCTTGTCCATCATTTCGCAAGCAATGGAAAACATATCATTCCAGATTCCGGCGTATCAAAGAAATAACGACTCCCGAATCTACCCCGCCAGTTTTTCCTTCACTAGCCTGCTGGCTTTGGAGAAATCCATTTTACCGGAGTGTTTGGATTTGAGTTCAGTCATAATTTTGCCCATATCCTCTCCCGCTTGCAGGAAAGGGAGTTAAAGAATTTTAAAGAGTGGTTTTAAAGGGGGTGCTGAATTGAAAAGAACCCACGGATAAACACAGATACACACGGATTTCCTCCATTTGTCATACCGAACGAATGTGAGGGATCTTTCTTAACGCAACGAACCGGATCCCTCGTCGCGCTCCGCGCTCTGTCGGGATGACAATGAATGATGAAGGAGAAGCCGATTCAATTAATAAATGAGAGGTAATTCTTTAATTGCTCTACCATCAGGAATCTTTCCATCCTTACAGAACAATTTGATTAAGTCGCAAAGTAATTGCATTGATTCATCAACAGAACTATTTAACTCTTTACTTTTTGTCTTGGAACCATGTACACATTTTGATCTTACAGTGTATAATTTTTGGATATTCTTAAACTTTTTTAAACGCTCATTTTTAGTTTTTGTTAATAAAATTGAGCAAATAAGAGGTATGCGATAATTTAATTCATAATCGACTTTTAAAAGAGCTTCGATTCCAGACCAGATTGTTGCTATGCGTATTGAAAGCTTTGGTTCATTAAAGTTATGGGCAAGCGCAGAAGTCGCATGTGTGAACGCCTCTTCGGAGAGTAAATTCATAAAGTTGCCGTATAACTCTTTAGCTTCTAAGAGATGTTGTGTTTTACATTCAACTTTAGAAGTGAAAAAAGATGGAGAAATAAAGACATTATTTAATGAACAGCACCCCTTAGAAAGAGTTTTAGATGAATGTGTCGATTGTATTGGATGATAAATAGGAGCCTTTAGAATTATTGAAAGCAATATTAACATCCATTGATTGTTCCAGATTTTTATAGCAGCCTCTTTTTCAGTTTTTGCGCTTACTTCAAGTTCGCACGTAATTTTATTTGCTAGAGCGCATAAAATCCCATAGTCCGTCTGTGATCTAACATAACGCTCCAATTCTATATGGTTTGCAGTAATTTGAGCTGGTCTTAAGCATAAACCCTTGTCAAAAGAAAATTCTTTATCAATTGTAAAACCGCTGCTGAATAAATATCGTTTGTGCATGAGAGACCTGATGTGACGGTTGAACAGCCTTCCGCATGCCTGCGCAAGGCGGGCATGCGGGAAAGCATGTATCCCTACCCCACCAGCTTCCCTTTCACTAGCCTGCTGGCTTTGGAGAAATCCATTTTACCGGAGTGTTTGGATTTAAGTTCAGCCATAACTTTGCCCATATCCTTAATGCTGGTTGCGCTGAGGGAATCGATGGTTTGCTGTACAATTGCTTTTATTTCATCTTCTTGAAGTTGCTTGGGAAGATAACCCTCTATAATCTTGATTTCAGCGGATTCTCGCTCCGCCAGTTCGGGACGATTCCCTTTTAGGTATAATTTGATGGATTCTTGCCGTTGCTTAACCATCGATTGCAGCAGGGAAAGAATCTGCTCGTCCTTGATATCCTCACGGCTTTCAGCGGTGCGGGTAGCGATGTCCTTGTCCTTTATGGCAGAAAGGATTAAACGTAATGTCGATAAAGTAACTTCATCCTTTGCACGCATCGCGTCTTTCATATTTTCGGTAAACTTCTCTCTTAATGACATTTTTTGGGTATCTCCTCGGTTTTTTATATGCTATTTCATAGAAAGCTATCATACAGTTAAGTATCACCAATACAATCCTTGAAGGGTTAGCATGTCCTTGCCTTATTTTCCTCCCAATGCCTCCGCGCTGCTGGCACTAGCAGACGGAACGGTATTTTGTGGAAAGGGTAT
>JAGLRU010000055.1 GCA_023136145.1 Alphaproteobacteria bacterium | reverse complement strand
CATGCTCACGTTGCCATGAGGCATAAGGAGATAACGCTCCGGTATCTCCCAAACGACAAGACGGGGAGGATTGTTTTTCCATGCGTCACTTTGTAGATATTTGTCCATAACAACCAATGGTCCCAGACCTTGATCAGCCATATTAATGACATCCGTCTTTAATGCTTCTTTCAGAAAGCCCTCAAAATTCCAGTTTGGATTGGCACTATAGCTCGTCCCCACTAAAGTAACTGAAGGAACATCATCTCCGAACAAATTTCGCGCTGTATCTGTACTTGAAACTGACACGTCTGAAACATAAGAAGTAAAACTCTCCGACAAAATAGAAACGCCCGGCATATAAACTGTCAAATCCCCTTTAAGAATTTTCACGTCCTTTGCTTGTGAAGAAAAAGGATCGAAATTCAAGCTGAGGTCTTTGAATTCCGCATAAACCAGCTTTGATGTCTCCTGTGCGGAAAGCCTTGCACCTGTTGGAGACCAGTGAGTATCCGTTTTTAAATACAAGGATTTCCGTGAGGAGAAAGATTGCATGACCGACAACAATTCAGTGACAGCGATACCTTTTTTGATAAGAGAAGCTCGCACATCCTCATAGAGCGTTTTCCGGCACGGAGGTAGATTATTGATGCCCGTCTGCTCCGAAAGCACGCGCACTTTCGCCGGAATCAAAACGATGGCGAGGCGGATATTCTTTCCAGAGAACACTTTTCGAGTGTTATCAATAAAAGCAAGATTGTCAGCGAGACTCTGTTCAGCATGACGTGGGCAGGAAAATTCTTCATCCGTAAACAACCACCCTTCAGTGCCGATAACAACACCCTTTCGCCCCTGATGAAAAAGAGCATATTCTGCGCGACCCCATAAACCCTTGTTAGCGGTATTGATGGGTAAAGTCTCTCTAAAAACGGTTTCAAATTGCAAAAACCATTTTCCCAAGAGAAGGTTTGCTGCTGTAGGAGTCTCAAGATCAGACAAAGCCTGCTGCAAGGAAAACAAACCAATTACGAACGCTATGCCCGTAAAAAAGATAAAAAGAATTCCAGACAAAAAATCTTTCTTATAAAAACAACCGTTCATGGCGCAGCTTCTATTTTTGGAGGAGTAATCAAAAGAGATTTCTTTGCAATCGTAACCATCCTTTCAGGCGTATCTATATTCTTTTTGATATCAGTTTCATCCGAAAACAGGCGACCGGAAAAAACTGGGCCACTCGACAGGAAATGAATATCGGATAAAACAAGGCTATCGATCCCATCGATCTTTAAGGCTGGTTTGTCGGTTAACTGCTTGATAACGATACCGGAGATGATCGCATCTGCTTTTATGCTATAAGGATCTTCCTCAATATCTCTATCTTTGTGGCTTTCCAGACTTAAGCTGTAAACAATAATAGGGACACCTCCATTATCTAATATATTGTCATTGATAATTCTAATATCCCAGCTGTTCCTGATGCGAATGCCACTCATTTCGTTTTGATAAATTTTATTGTTATAGGATGTATTCTTATAGCTTTCAAAAACGGCTATACCATCTCCGACATTATAAGCAAAAATATTATAAGCGATGATGTTGTTTTCACAAGACCTATCAAGCATGATGCCGGAACCTTGGTTGTGATGAGAATAGTTATTGAATATCCAACTATCTTTGACTTCACGTGATATAATAATGCCGTGTTTTTTCTTGCTTCCGTACACCTCATTTCCGGCAATAAGCAAATAACGAGAACGGTCGTGCGGATCAATGCCGTAGATTGCATTATCGATATAGGTATTTCCCACGATAACAACATCTTCTGCTTCATAAGAATAAAACCCGTAATACAAATCAGAGAATGTACTTCCGATAATGTGTCCTGTGGCAGCAGCGGTTATAGTGGAAGTAACTTGTATACAAGATTCGCAGGAAGAATAAGTAACGCCGTATGATTTTCCCCTATGGTATCCCAAACTTGCAATTGTGCTTCCGGCAATATACATGCGCGCACCGCTCCAACTAACAAGGAATGGGCGGAATATAAATTTGTCCTTGAAAAAGGCGGGATGATTGTCTTTTTCGTTCCATCCTGTAACTTTGGTGCGGAGAATAAAAAGCTCTCCCGCATTCGCAATGAAAACAGCCCGTTCCTGTGACAGAAGAAGCTCATCAGTATCCGTACCCGATATCGTCAGCGATGCTTCTTCACCTATCAATATCGGCAGCCGCAGAAGGTATCGGGTACCTATTTTTTCAATAACGTTTTCGGTCGTCAATGCCTTCACTTCTTCGTAAAGACGTTTCAGATCATAGTAGCCGGACTGAATATAAATAGCTTGCGGCATAACAGCCAACTGGGAAATCCTCTGATGCTGAACACGACCATCCTTCTTGATAAATTCCCGAAGAGCCGGCAACTCCTCCATGCTGCTAATTGTCACTTTTCCCGTGCTAAAGACAGGAACCATCTCCGCTACGTTCTCAACGGTGAATTGTGAAAGATCAGGCAATTTCGGAATGCTAGCTTGCGGCTTGCCCTGCTTTATAGTCACAGAGTAATTATTATTCAGCGCGGTTATACTGATACGCTCATTGGCGATTTTCAGATGATCCACAATGGTTGAGGTCACAACAGAAATCGCGTCATGAAAATGAAAAAATATAAAAATGCCTCCAATTGTTAATAACAAGAATGCAAAAAGATTACGGGACAAAGAGAACATATTGCTTCTCCGTTACATGAAAGGGGAACTTATGCAGACTATGTAAGAAATTTAATTAAATCATCCTTTTTTATCTAATAAAATCCTGATTCTAAACTTGACATATTGAAAGAAAATCATTATTTTTGCCACTTCATATTTTAACCATTTTAAAGGGACTTCTGTAATGAAGATCAGTATTTTTGGATTAGGATATGTCGGTGTGGTTTCAGGAGCCTGTATCGCGGAATCTGGACACGAAGTCATTGCTACCGATATTGATCCGATTAAAGTTAAATGTATTCAAGATGGGCGTTCCCCGATTATAGAACCGGGTCTGAGTGAATTAATTACCTCTAATGTCGCGAAAGGCTCCTTAAAAGCGACAATGAATTGTGAAGAAGCCATTATGAATAGCGATATATCGCTGATTTGCGTCGGAACGCCTAGCAATGAAGACGGTTCTCTTATGCTGGATTATATCAAATCCGTTTGCAGTCAGATCGGTGCCGTACTGAAAAAGAAGAAAACCTATCACAGCGTTGTTCTACGTAGCACAGTCGTTCCCGGCACAGCGCGAAATATTGCTATTCCAATTCTGGAAGAAAGCTCCGGCAAACGCGCTGGCATTGATTTCGGCTATGGGAACAATCCAGAGTTTCTGCGAGAAAGTACAGCTATCTATGATTATCTTAATCCCCCTAAGATCGTTATTGGTGCTCTCGATAACAAAACGGCTCAGGCTGTCTCCACGATATACAAAGAAATCAAAGCACCA
>JAGLRU010000054.1 GCA_023136145.1 Alphaproteobacteria bacterium | reverse complement strand
GATGTTGTATTTTTTTTAATCGGTACTCACGTTCATAGTCTTTGCTTCTCTTTTTTTTAAAAAAATTTAACAATGAGCATCCTGCCTTTCACCATACTCTTTATCAAATTCTAATAGTTGAAGATGAAGTTACATCCTCTTCTTCACCTCTTTGACTGTATCTTCTGCCGTGATACCGAAGTGTTTGTAAAGTTCTTGAGAAGGGGCAGACTCACCGAAACTTTTCATACCGATAAAAATGCCGTTTTGACCGATATATTTATCCCAGCCCCAGCGAATCGCGGCTTCGATAGCGACTTTGACTTTGCCTGGTTCCAGAAGCAATTCTCTGTATTTTTCGTCCTGAGCGTCGAACAGCTCAAGACAGGGTGCAGAAATGACTCGCGTGCCTATTTTTTCCGCATGTAGCATGTCGCGGGCTTTTAGGGCTATCTCGATTTCGGAGCCTGTCGCCCATATAGTCACGATGTGTTCGCCTTCCGCTTCCGCCAGAACGTATGCGCCTTTCCGAGATAAGTTTTTTTCTTCCGGTTCTTTCCGCACTAGAGGCAGTCCTTGACGTGTCAATGCCAGCACGCTTGGGCATGTCGTATGTTCTATGGCGATTTGCCAGCATTCCGCTGTTTCGATCACATCGGCGGGGCGCATCACTAGAACATTCGGGATGCAGCGCAGCGAGGATAGATGCTCGACTGGCTGGTGCGTGGGGCCGTCTTCTCCGAGTCCGATGGAATCGTGCGTCATTACATGGATAACGCGCTGTTTCATTAAGGCGGCTAGGCGGATGGATGGTCGGCAGTAATCCACAAAGCTTAGGAACGTGCCACTGTAAGGTATGATTCCCTTGTGCAATGCCATGCCGTTCATTATCGCAGCCATACCATGCTCGCGCACGCCATAGTAAATATAGCGTCCAGAATAATCGTCTTTGGTTACAGTGCCCATGTCTTTGACGAGCGTAAGGTTGGATCCAGTTAAATCCGCAGAGCCACCTATAATTTCTGGCAGTTCCGGCACCAACGCCTCTAGAATTTTGCCGGAAGCTTTACGAGTGGCGATCTTTGGTGCTTCCTGCTTCATCTTGATTTTGAAGGAACTGACGATTTGCTTCACTTGTCTGGAAACGTCACCACAAAGGGCGCGGTCGAAGGCTTCGCGATTTTTAGAATCACTCTGGTCATGGCGTGCCTGCCAGTTTTTGCGGTCGCTCTGATTACGGTCTTTCGTCGTACGCCATGCGTCGAGAATGTTCTGTGGAATTTTAAATGGTTCTGACGGCCAGTTGAGATTTTTGCGCGCTCCTGCTATTTCTTCGTCTCCGAGTGGTGCACCGTGGCAGGAAGAAGTTCCTTCCTTGGTTGGAGAGCCAAAGCCTATTTTTGTTTTGCAGCAGATTAGACTGGGTTTTTGTACATTGATTTGAGAAGAGGCAATCGCTTTGCCGATCTGGTCAGGGTCGTGGCCGTCAATGTCGAAGGTCTCCCAGCCGTAGGATTCAAACCGCTTTTTGGTATCGTCGGAAAAAGACATGGATGTTGGGCCGTCGATGGAAATGCTGTTGTCGTCATACAGTACGATCAGTTTGCCCAGACCCAGATGTCCGGCGAGAGAGCAGGCTTCGTGGCTGATGCCTTCCATCAGATCTCCATCACCCGCCATAACATAAGTGTAGTGATCAACTAAGTCTTCGCCGAAGCGAGATGTGAGCAGACGTTCCGCAAGAGCGAATCCGACCGCATTCGAGATGCCCTGTCCGAGTGGGCCTGTCGTCGTTTCGATGCCCATATCTGGCGCGATTTCTGGATGTCCCGGCGCGAGGCTGTGGAGTTGGCGAAAATTCCTGATTTGTTCGATTGTCATCTTCTCGTATCCAGTCAGGTAAAGGATGGAGTAGAGCAGCATGGAACCGTGTCCACCGGATAGGATAAAGCGGTCACGATCTGGCCATGTCGGGAGGGATGGATCGAATTTCATAAATTGTGTGAACAATACTGTTGC
>JAGLRU010000053.1 GCA_023136145.1 Alphaproteobacteria bacterium | reverse complement strand
CGCGCAAGGCGGGGGTGACAAAATTTCAAAGTATTACAAACTTCACTCATCAACAGCAACAGGTTCTTTTTTCGGGAGATTGCGGATACGGACGCTTAGAACGTGGCGGGGATCGGCATCTAGAATTTCGAATTTGATGCCAGAGGAATGGCTGATGATTTCGCCACGACTCGGCACATGACCAGCTATTGCGGTGACAAGACCGCCGAGTGTATCGACATCTTCGTCCTCGTCGTCTTCGATAAAAACATCGCCGTATTTTTCCTCGAAATCTTTGATCGAATAGCGAGCATCGGCGATTGTTGAACCATCTGAGTGTTCGATCATTTTGGGAACAATACCGAAGGTGTATTCGTCGTCAATCTCGCCGACAACTGCTTCAATCAGATCGTTGATGGTAATCAGCCCGTCGATCCCGCCGAACTCATCCACTACAAAAGCTATATGAACCCTCGACTGACGTAGTTGTAGCAGCAAATCCATCACTCGCATGGAGGGTGAAACGACCATAGCTTCGCGCATGATGTCTTTCAGATCGAATGTGATGCCTTTGGCGATACTTGAAAGCATGTCCTTGATGTGGACAACGCCGATGATGTTGTCTAAGTCTCTTTTGTAGATTGGTATGCGGCTATGCGGTTTTTTCGACAGAAGCTCAATAATGTCCTCACGGGGGGCATTGATGGAAATTGCCACAATGTCAGCGCGTGGAACCATAATGTCAATAACGGGCAGATCGCGGAGTTGTAGGATATTCGAGATAAGCTGACGTTCGTGAACCGCAACAACAGATTGGTTGGATGTATCATCATCTTCGATCAGTTCTTCGATAGCTTCAAGCAGGCTGTCGTCTTTGTTGTCTTTGATCGGCAGCAGACTTTTGATCCATCGGAACAGACCACAATTCCATGTTCTATTCAATTTTTCCGATGCTGGCGAAGAAGGCTGTTTCAAGGCAACATTTGGTTTAAATACTGTGTCTTCCATGAGTTTAGTGTTTGATCTTTCTGGTCGTGGTTTTCCTATAGGGATCAGGATAACCTAAAGTCGCCAAAATGTCACATTCCAGTTTTTCCATAGATGTAGATTCTTTTAGGTGCTGGTGGTCATAGCCCAAGAGGTGCAGGGTTCCATGCACTACCAGATGGATAATATGGTTTTCCAGACTCTTTCCTTGTTCAAGACATTCGCGGGATATGGTCTGGAATGCAAGAGCTAGGTCGCCAAGAGGAATTTTTTCATTTGGCGGGAAAATATCCAGAGAAGCGCGGCGGAATTTTTTCAGGTTGATTTGCGGAAAGGATAGAACATTCGTTGCTTCGTTTTTGTCGCGATAGTTTTTATTGAGCTTTTTTATATAGGTGTCGTTAGTCAAAAGGATGCTGATTTCAAAAGACCTGTTTTTGAAGGCTGCTGGTTTTTTGGCACTCAAAAAGGCGCAAACTGTCGCTTTCTCGATTTTCTTACGCATACTGTGGAATGCCTTTTCCCACTTTGCGGAAGTCATATCAAGATGAATGCTTGGTTTATTAATCACTTCTTTTTATCACGCATGTCGTAGGCTGCGACGATCTGCCTTACGATCCGACTGCGCACAACATTGCTCTCGTCGAATTCGATAAAGGCGGCATCTTTGACGTTTTGAAGCACGTCCACCGCGTCGCGAAGGCCTGATTTAATACCGTTAGGCAGATCAGTCTGCGATAAGTCTCCGGTGACAATCATGTGACTGCCTTCGCCAATGCGTGTTAGTGCCATTTTCATTTGCGTGGGGGTAGTGTTCTGGGCTTCGTCGAGAATCACCATTGCGCTCGAAAGGGTGCGTCCGCGCATAAAAGCAAGGGGGGCGATTTCAATTGTGCCATCCGCCAGTCGTCTGGCAATTTGTTCCGGTGGCAGCATTTCATGCAAGGCATCGTAAATGGGGCGCAGATACGGATCAATTTTCTCCTGCATATTGCCGGGTAGAAATCCAAGATGCTCTCCCGCTTCGACTGCTGGACGACAGAGAATCAGGCGGTCGATTTCTCCAGCCTGCATCATGCCAACGGCTTGCGCTACGGCGAGAAAAGTCTTGCCGGTTCCTGCAGGGCCAGTGCTGAAAATGAGATGATGCGTGCGAATGGCTTCCAGATATTCCGCTTGCCGAGGTGAGCGTGGCGTGATTGTCTTGTTTCCAGATTGAACCTTGAGATGCGGTTCCATGAGTGCTTTTTTGGCGAGTTCGCGTGTGCCTTTATCCATAGGACTGAGAGCCACTTGAATGGCGGCGGACACATCTTCTTCGCTAACGTCCAGATTGTTTGTCAGGCGATCCCACAGCACGTCAAAAACTGTCTGAGCCATTTGGAGCTTTAGCTTTGGACCGATAATGATAATCTCATTACCTCGCGAGGAGATTTCGACATCAAGCTCCTCTTCAATTTGAGCGAGGTGACGGTCATGTTCTCCGAACAGAAGTGGGACGAGAGTGTTATCATCGAATTGCAGTCCGATGCGCCGGACGGCTTCCTTACTCAAAATCTATGCTCCATTTCCGGGCTACCCATGCCCTTGCAAATAATTCTAGCACTAAAAGCTAATTATTTCCTAATGTTAGTAGTTATTTTTTGTTTACGCCGGTTGCGGGATACTTTCGCTTTTAAATTTAAATCCTGTATCTTCTTTAATTTTAAATTCTGAAATATCCGCGCCATTGTTATTTATTGGTTTTACAATAATGCTTCCTGTTAAGGGGTCGGATTCTGTTAGCCTTACGGTGATAGGTGCTCCAATATTGTAGACGTGCTTATGTTTGTATCCGATCAGTTTTTGCCGATCATTGTCAATATCATAGTAATCACTCGGTAATAAATTTTTCATAGGCAGAAAAACATCAGTGCCGATATTACTCATACGGAGGAACAGACCGGCTTTTGTTATATTAGTGATTGTTCCGGAGAACTCCTCTCCGATTTTGGTTTGTAGGGAGGCGGCAGTGTACCGATCGTGCGCGTTATATTCGGCTTTTTCCGACTTGCTTTCGGTTTTGGAGATGTGCTGTGCCAAATTTTCTGTCAGTATCTGCTCGCTGTCTTTGGTGTCCGCTCCTGCCATATTGAATATTATGGCGAGGGCGCGATGACGCCACAAATCGCTATAGCGGCGGATGGGTGATGTGTGGTGTCCGTATTTTTCCAGTTCCAGACCGAAATGACCGAAATGACCGATGTTGTCCGTGCTGTATTCCGCTCTTGACTGGACGCGCAGGATAGCATTTTTGATTCCGCTAAGATCCACGTTGGGCATCTCTGAGGCTTTTTTGATTACATCGTTGAACACGGAAGGATCCGTGATCTCTCCGGCTGGCAGAGTTAGACCGTAAGTTCCAAGATACTTGCGGAGATTTTCTATCTTTTGTGCGTAAATTCCGTCTTGTGGAGGAGTGTCGTGAATGCGGAAGACAGAGTTGGAATCAATGCCAGAGGCAATGTTGGCTAGGATCATGAATTCTGCAATCAGCCTGTTGCTATCCAGTGCATATTTTTCATTTATGAAAGCTAGTTCTCTCTTGTTGTCGAGTATAATGTTGTGTTCCGGCAGATCAAGATCCAAGGCACCTCGCTTTTCTGTTGCTTTTTTGAGTGCTGCGTAGGCATCGTATAGCGGATTTATTACATCCTTCATTAGCGGAGCGATCATGTCGTCAGGATGTCCGTCTCTGGCTTCTTGAACTTGTTCGTAGTTTAGACGTGCAACTGATCTCATAAGACCGCGCACAAGTTTATGGTTTGTCAGGTTACCATCGTTGTCAATCCATAGATGATACGCCATGCAGGCACGATCCTGATTAGGTCTTAGAGAACATATTTCGTTTGAAATCTTTTTTGGAAGCATTGGAATGACGAGACCAGGGAGATAAGTGGAATTTCCGCGTTTGCGGGCTTCTTCGTCCAGCGCGCTGCCAGGGCGGACATACCAAGAAACATCGGCTATGGCGACGATCAAGTGGAAGCCGTCTTTAGTTTTTTCGTGGGAACCGTATTTAATTTTTTCCGCGAATACCGCGTCATCATAGTCGCCTGCATTATATGGATCGATTGTTACCAGCGGTATATTACGCAGGTCTTCTCTGCCCTCCAGACCTGGGACGGTTAAGTTTTCAGTTTCCTTTATGGCAGCCTTTGAAAATTCCATGCTCAGATTTTTTTCGTATGCACTGATCAGACTGAGGATGCCTGGAGTGTCCTTTGTTCCAAGTATGTGAGCCACAGAAGCAACTTTGTTTTCGGGATGTACATCTAGTACGACTATGTCACCCGGCTGGGCATCACCCAGATTGCCGTTTTTCACTTTGAAACGTATGTTCCGGGTTCTTATATTGCAAGATTCAACATAATGCTGATTGTTTCTGTCTTTAACAACAGTGCCAACAACCCTGTCATTTGGATCACGCAGAGACCTGTTGTCCTTTTTTTTGCTGTTTTTGCTCATGCTGTTTCTTTTCTTTTGCTGGCGTTAAGCGGGAGATTTTCTTCAGTTTTGACGATAGTTCCGGTCATACCGTTTTGTGTGGCTTTTTCGATACGGACATTCACGATCCGCCCGAATAGATGTTCCGGCGCATTCGCATAGACGGATTGCATATAAGGGGTTTTACCTAGCAGTTGTCCTGACTTTCTGCCTTTTCGGTCAAACAAAACAGGTACGATAACACCGACACTATGTTGGTTATAGTCACGCTGCTGATCGAATAGGAGAGTTTGCAATTCCTGCAAACGGGAATCTTTGACATCTTCGGGTACAACGTCTTTCATGGATGCACCCGGAGTGCCGGGGCGTGGACTGTATTTAAAGGAATAGCAGGAGGCAAAACCAATTTGTCTCACTAATGCGAGAGTCGCCTGATGGTCAGCGTCAGTTTCTCCGGGAAAGCCAACGATAAAATCGGAGCTGATGGCGATATCAGGTCGCGCCGCTTTTAATCGAGTAATGGTATCAAGGTAATTCGCCACAGTATGCTTGCGGTTCATTAGCTCCAGCACGTGGTCAGAACCGCTTTGTATTGGTAGATGCAGAAATGGCATAAGCTTCGGAATGTCACGGTGGGCGAGGATAAGATTATCGTTCATATCCTTCGGGTGTGATGTCATGTAGCGGATGCGTTTAATGCCGTCTAGCGCGGCTATTTCGGAGATCA
>JAGLRU010000052.1 GCA_023136145.1 Alphaproteobacteria bacterium | reverse complement strand
GAGGTTTTTAAAGGTAACCCGTATTACAATGCCATCTTCATAGGCACTGCGAATCTTCTGACAGGTCTGTTTTTGGTTATTTTTTTGGTGGTATCTTTCAGAATATTATAAATTGGCTGCTTTTTATCTAGTCGCATTGTTGTGGCTCCCTGATGTTCCAGATTGTCCAGCATATCAAGTATTTCATACATACATGCCAGCTCGGCCTGAACGTCAAAGGAGAGAGCGTTGTTATGTCCGCCTGAGACCAGATTAAACTTGTGTTTGCTTTTTCGCGCTTCTTCTAGTGCATGGTTGCGACGTCCTTGCGGGTAATCGCTTAGGTGACGGGAACTATATTTATCATAATCGTCATCCCTTACTATAGAAGCGACTTCTATGGCATTTGAAATGGTTGCCGCACTGTTAAAATCATCTGTTGTGTTATTATTTATAGGGTTAAAACCCTCTCCCATAAATGCTGAAATTGCTCCGCCTAAAACCATACCGAAGAACATTTCTCCAAATAAGCCATCGTTGGAGGCGGGGGATCTGGAAGATTGTGCGAAAACGGAACTAAGCCCTTTGTCGCTTAGACGTTGATGTACACCAGCTAGACGTTGCATCGTTTGACCTCGCAGAACGTCCAGTGAAACGGTTGTTTTTTGGTCGCAATTCTCCTTATTATCGAAACCCCAATTCATGATGTATTCCCCCGTATATTTGTCTTAAGTATTTTCCCCAATTCAGAGAATACCCATAACCGGTAAAAGATTAGTTAAGTAAAGGGGATATGGAATTAACGTTTTGTTAATAATTGATTGATTTCCGTATAAAATCATTTAAAAACAAGAGTCTGGGAGAGGTTCTCAATGAAAAAAAAGTCCGGAAAATCTGAAAAAAAGTTCAAGCGCAGCACGGTTGATTCTGATGAAGTGCATCAGTTTGATTCTCTTTCCGGGCAATGGTGGGACGAGTCTGGGGTGCTAAAATCACTGCACCAGCTCAATCCTGTTCGCGTAGAATATCTTAAGCAGCAGATATGCGCCCGCTTTCATCGTGACACGACAGATTCCGCGCCGCTGACAGGGATTCGTATCGTTGATATAGGGTGTGGTGGTGGTCTTGTAGCGGAGCCTCTTTGTCGTCTTGGAGCTGATGTGACGGGCGTGGATGCTGGAGACGAAAGCATCAAGGTTGCAATAGATCATGCCCGCCGACAAAAACTAAACATCAATTATAAAATAAGAACTGCCGAGCAATTGGTTGAGAAGGGAGAAAAATTTGACGTTGTTATTGCACTGGAGATTGTTGAGCATGTCTCTGATCCCGCGCTTTTTATATTCTTATGCTGCAAGTTGGTCAGGAAGAACGGTATTATTGTTCTGTCCACGATTAACCGTACCTCGAAATCATTTATGTTGGGAATTGTGGCGGCGGAATATATTCTTCGCTGGGTACCGAGGGGATCTCATAACTGGAGAAAATTCGTTAAGCCATCGGAGCTTGTCCGTTCCCTAAAGCAGGAGGGCTTTGAAACCGTGAATATCAGTGGCGTTGTTTACAATCCTTTATTGCGTCGGTTCGATCTCAGCGAGAGAGACGTTGATGTAAATTATTTCCTGACGGCGATTCGGAAATCAGAAACTTGAAATCATTTATGATCTGTCATATATTGCATATACTTGAAATGACATAAATCTGTTGTCGTTGGGAACGGCTATAGAATCAGATGTTAAATCGGTGTACCCTCCAAATCGATCTTGTGTTTATTGACGGCCTTATTTTTACGCAATTAGGAAGACTATGAGCTTACTGGTTTTAAAATTTGGAGGAACTTCTGTAGCGGACATTCCTGCTATTGAGAATGTCGCCGATAAAGTTGCTGCTGAAGTTAAAGGCGGACATAAGGTCTCTGTTGTGGTTTCAGCAATGGCTGGCGTGACAGATCAGCTTGTTGCCTATTGCTCGGAGATTAGCCAGATTTATGATGCACGGGAATATGACACTGTAGTGGCGATTGGGGAGCAGGCGACTTCTGGCCTTCTGGCACTTGCGTTGCAGAAGCGCGGAATACCAGCGCGTTCATGGATGGGATGGCAGATGAACATCATTACCGATGAGGCGCATGGTAAGGCACGTATTCAGTCGATTGAATTAAATGCCCTTAGAGAGAGTTTGATGAAAGGCGATGTCGCCGTGATCGCCGGTTTTCAGGGGGTTACGTCAGAGGGGCGTATTTCCACGCTTGGGCGCGGTGGCTCCGACACTTCGGCGGTGGCAGTGGCAGCGGCACTCAGAGCTGACCGCTGCGATATTTATACGGATGTGCAGGGAGTCTACACGGCGGATCCGCGTATTGTGAAGTTAGCACGCAGGATCGATAAAATTAGTTATGAGGAGATGTTGGAAATGGCATCGGTTGGAGCTAAAGTTCTTCAGACCCGATCCGTTGAACTGGCGATAAAAGAAAAGGTTCCTGTTCAGGTTCTTTCCAGCTTTGAAGGGGATTTGGGCAGTGATCTTAATGGAACTCTCGTTGTAGATGAGGAAGTTATTTTGGAACAGGAAATGGTTAGTAGCATTACTCATAGCCGTGATGAAGCGAAAGTCACATTGAGAAATCTTTCTGATATGCCGGGCGTTGCTGCAAAGGTATTCGGCTCTTTGGCTGATGCGTCGATTAACGTTGATATGATTGTGCAGAATCTGTCTTCGGATCATAAAAAGACGGATATTACGTTTACCGTTTTGCGTTCGGATATGTTGAAGGCTTTGGATGTGCTGAAAACAAAATTTCCCGGAACTATGATCGAATCAAGCGAGGATGTTGCGAAAATATCGGTCGTTGGTATAGGGATGCGGAGTTATGCTGGTGTCGCGCAGAAGATGTTTATGACGCTGGCGGAAAATGGAATTAACATTCAGGTTATCACCACCTCGGAAATTAAGGTGAGCGTGCTGATCTTGGACGAATATACTGAACTGGCCGTGCGTTCTCTGCATACGGCCTACGGTTTGGATCGTGAAGGTTGATGCGGTTTAAGGATTGGTAGACCCGCAGAAAGGAACATAATGATGGTTGAAGAAAAAAAACAGAAACCACCGATTCTCGATGCTGTTCGTCCGGCGGAGATTTCAGTTGGTGAAATGTTGCGCGCCGCCCGTGAGGCGAAAAAGCTGGAGATTGAGGATGTTTCGTCATCCATCCATGTCAGACCCGCCCAGTTGCGGGCAATAGAGGACAACAATATTGATGCGTTGCCAGGCATGACTTATGCCGTTGGGTTTGTTCGGAGTTATGCTGTTTTTCTTGGTTTAGATGGCGTAGATATCGTGCATAAATTTAAGGCGGAACATGGGAATGTTGCATCTGTGAAGTTGTCATTTCCTGAGCCGGAGGCGGAGAGCAGGATGCCTGATCCGATGATGGTCGGAGTGGCAGCTTTTTTGGCGATTCTGGTTTTTGTGCTCTGGACGATTTACTCCAACGTATATAATGGCGATGTAAAGCTCGCGGAGCAAATTCCACCACCTCCTGCCGCAACGACTACGTCTGGTATTCCGACGGATGAGAAAATTGTGAGTGTGATGCCAGTAGCTGCGGTATTGATTCCTTCGCCGCAGTTGTCGCCACCGTCTGTTGCAGTGGTAGAGAAACAACCAGACGTGAAACCTTTGATAACGAAACCACCAGAGATAACGAAACCACCAGAGATAACAAAACTACCAGAGATAACGAAGACACCGAAGATAACGAAAACTACGGAGATAAAGGAATCTTTACCAAAGTCCTCCGTTATTAATGTCAGGCGTGGGGCGAGTCGCATAGTGTTGCGGTCTGTTCAGGCAAGCTGGATTCAGGTTACGGATGCACGGAAGAAGGTTCTTTTTATGAGGGTTCTGCGTCCTGGCGAACAATACTTCGTTCCAGATCAGCCGGGATTGTCTTTGGTGACGGCGAATGCTGGGGGGCTTGAAATCGAGGTGGATGGCAAGATAGTACAAGAACTTGGCAAGCCGGGTGAGATCGTGCGTGGTATTGTTCTCGATCCTAAAAGTCTTAAGAAACGTAGAATAAGGGTTCAGAATTGATATACCGTTATGTCGCTTGATAATAAATTAGATCAGGTTCTTGGACGTTTTCAGGAGATCGAATCCCTGATGTCTTCTGGCGACCTGTCGTCGGAGGAGTTTTCGAGGCTTTCTAAGGAATATTCGGATTTAACGCCTCTTACGGATTTGATCCGCGATTACAAAAAAGCGAAGACGGATGCCCATCAAACTTCGGAAATAATGATTGATCCTCTTTCTGACAAGGAAATGAAGGCTCTGGCGGAAGAGGATTTTTATCGTCTGAAAGAACTTATTCCGGTTCTTGAAAAAGATATTCAGATGATGCTCTTGCCGAAGGATGCTGCGGATGCTAAGAACGCCATCCTTGAAATTCGTGCCGGAACTGGTGGAGATGAGGCGGCATTATTCGTTGCCGATCTTTTTGGTATGTACAGACGTTATGCGATGGATCATGGCTGGCGTTTCGAGGTTATGGAGGTGTCGGAGAGCGACATTGGTGGTATTCGGCAGGTGGTTGTGGAAGTTATTGGGAGGAATGTTTTCTCGCGCTTGAAGTTTGAGTCGGGCGTGCATCGTGTGCAGCGTGTTCCTGATACAGAGGCAAGCGGGCGTATTCATACTTCGGCGGCGACTGTGGCTGTTCTTGCCGAGGCGGAAGATGTGGATATGAACATTGATGATAAGGATTTGAGGATTGATGTTTTCCGTGCGAGCGGTGCGGGCGGACAACATGTCAACAAGACGGAAAGTGCTGTTCGGATTACTCACATTCCAACGGGTGTTGTTGTGCAGCAGCAGGATGAAAAATCCCAACACAAGAATAAAGCGCGGGCGATGAAAATTCTGCGTTCCCGACTTTATGAGGCGCAGCGGCAGAAACTTGATTCAGAACGCGCTGCTAACCGCAAGGAACAGGTTGGTTCCGGCGATAGGTCGGAGCGTATTCGCACATATAACTTCCCTCAGGGTCGAGTGACGGATCATCGGATCAACCTGACGGTCTATAAACTTGATCGGGTGATTAGCGGGGAATGCTTAGATGAAATAATTGATCCACTGATTACCGAGGATCAGGCCGCAAAACTATCAGAGATGACGTGGTGATATTTTTGGCTCCTCAGTGGAATCCGTGGGTAAAAAGTTGAGCATTTGAGGCGGATTGTTGATATTGCTGGTTTTGTGAAACAAAACAAACCAGCGAGAGAAACCGCAAAGGTTCTGCGACGATCTGTTCAAGCTGCCACAAAGCCACACCGTGTTACGACCACGCGAAAAAATCTTGCCGGTTCGAGTTTGTGCCGTTGTGGGGGTACGCGGTGTTTTTCGTGTACGTCATGCGGCGTGTCGATTGTCCTCGTTGCTGCGTCAGGATCGAAGACGTACCGTGGGCCGAGGGCAAGCACCAACTGACAAAAACCTACATGCAGTTTCTCGCAAGCTGGGCGAGGAGTTTGTCGTGGACCGAAGTCAGCAAACGCTTTCAAACATCGTGGAAGAAAGTGTTTCATGCCATCGAATACGTCGTCGAATAGGGCTTGTAACATCGAAACCTTGACGAGATTACGGTGATCGGCGTGGACGAGATTCAGTGGAAGAAGAACCACAAATACTTGACTCTATTGGAGTTATAGCTTTCGATTAATCAGACGATTAGTTAAGTCATCAACAATGTCTTGGCTGATTTCATAACCATCAAACACCTCAAACAGTGGGTCTATCAGCTTTTTTTCATACTCGCCAAGGCGAGAAAGCGGCGTATTCAACGGCACTTCTATAGTGGAGCGAACCTCGTTTTGATGAGCGATCCGCCTACCCGAAATATAACGTCTCCGATCTGCCCACGAACTTAACTTTCTACCTTTCAATTTGTTCCAACCGAAAAGAAAAGAGAGTGATGTCGTTTCCGGGTTACATCCCATTACTTTTGCAAATGCGATACCGACAGCAATTGTTTCTGCTGTTCTTAGGATGGCAAGAACAAAATCAAGTTCAGTGAGGGGTTCAGGCTGTTTATCGCTGCCCCCAATATCGTCTTCGAGCGCACACCGAATATAAAATTGCCCTGTCGGGTCTAATATCATAAAATCCAAATGATCGTCACAGTAACCATTGAGCTTAACGAGCATAGCTTCCCATGTTTTATTTTTAAAATACCTAGATTCCCCGAAGTTTTGCCATATAGAGCAACCTGTATATCTGGGGTGGCTGGTATCCAACAGCTGCAAGAATTTTTCGTTTGTCTTATATAGTGGGATTTTTCCGTTTATAATCATAGCTGCTTCCCAAAAACCATGATTAGGAATGGTCAACTTTTTTTCTTTAATAACTTTATCAAAGCGTCCTCTGGCTTTATTAAAAAATTCTTTTGTCTTTTCTTTTTTCTCTAGTTTAGATGTAGGTAACTTGTCTATAAGCTCTTTAATTGACTCATTATTCAAATGCCTACGCAGAAAATTTCCTATATCGGCTTCTTTGTTATCAAAACATCTCTGAACCATATCCGGCCAATCTTCACATTTTGGTTCTGTTGTGCTGGGAATATGGCTTGAATTTAGCGAACGGACAAAAACAGCGTGTTTTTTTATTAAAATTTTTCCACCCTTGCTTTTTAACTCTTTTTTTGACGCAACAATGCTTTTTACGCCTCCCGGTATGATAATAACCGGATATTCTACCCCGTTCTTTTTTGGAAATTTAATCTGAACTTCAAATAGTTCACCAGATAAATGATTACTTATCAATAATTGAAAGTTATCGGCATGAAAAGGTTCAATTGAATAATTAAACGGTTTCGGCATGGCTTCGCATTTTTCGTCATCAAAACCGATAATTATATATCCGCCGTTAAAATTTCTCATGGCTATAACAGCTTTTATGATTTTTGCCTTACCTTCGGGAGTGTTTAAATCAATCCAATTTTTTATTTCAACCGCGAGGCTTTCTCGTGGTTGTTCAATCAGACGGGAAATTTCATCGTTATCGTCAAGCATCATTTCAAATTCCCAAATTAGTTTTAGGGATCAACTAATTTTATAGACAAAAAGAGCAAAAAGCACCTTAACACTTTAGATGTTTTATGAAAAAACCTAACGCCAGAACTTATAAAAATGATGGATATGATCGGAACCTTGTCCGATCCGGTAGTCTTTTCCGTTTTTAATGTGAACAAGAACGTTTGTGCACGGATTCTTTGACTTCCTCAATATCCTTCACCATACGTGAAAAGCTGTCTAGTGCTTTCCTTTCATCCTTATTTAACTTTGCATCCTGCGGGATATGATGAACCAAAACACTCATAGCCTCGCAAACCTTTCCAAGTTGTCTGCCATAAGTGCCTACACTTTCCAAGATTTCTTGTTCTACCTCCGGCGCGGAAGAACGACCAAGGTTGATGTTAACAAAACCAAATTGCCCGCTTGTTAATCCAGTAAAAAAATTCCATGGATTGATCTGTTGAGAAACGTTACCGGAAAGGGGAAGTCTGAAAATTGCCATGAATAACCTCATAATATGATTGATTTTAAAAGAAACAACACGCCGTAGTAAAATATCATCTTTTTAAAGCAGAAACCTCAAAATTTTCCAATATCGTCATTCAGGCTTACGCCGGAATGACGCAAAAGGGTTTTCAGCAAATTTTAATTCCAGAGTTTATAAAAATGATGGACGGATCCGCTACCTTGTCCGATTTGATAGTCTTTTCCGTCGTCGATAGCGCAAGTCACAAAGTTTTTGGCTTTTTTTACGGCGTTTTCTATCGCGTATCCTTTAGCCAGAAAAGCGGCAATGGCCGAGGATATTGTACAACCGGTTCC
>JAGLRU010000051.1 GCA_023136145.1 Alphaproteobacteria bacterium | reverse complement strand
TTTACGCTTACACATCAAGAACCCATAGCAGTTGTACCATTAACGGATGGGTGGAAACAAGACATGCCATAACCACGGCAGGTGATTTTAGCATCGGAACGGTAGGAATCTTAACACATGAATACAATTCGACTACTCAGCAATACGTAATTGATATCACAGCCGCTAACTTCAATTTATCTTCAGGCGGCACCATCAACGTAAATGCCAGAGGCTACCAGCATTCGGCAGGCCCGGGGCAGGGAACTAATGGCCAGCGTGCCGGGGGTGCCGGATATGGCGGAGACGGTGGAGACGGAAATGCCGGCGCCGGGGGCTCAGCATATGGTTCTATTACAGAACCGACTGATCTTGGAAGCGGAGGAGGAGATCATTATCCAGGCGGCGCGGGCGGAGGTGCTGTTAAGCTGACGATTGCAGGAACCACTACTATAGCCGGAACCATATCCTCAAATGGGGGAACCGGCGGAGACGATGCCGGCGGAGGTTCAGGAGGGAGTGTTTATATCACTACAGGTACTCTTGACGGAGCGGGAACGATTACCGCGAATGGGGGAAATGGTGAGGATACGTACGCCGGCGGAGGAGGAGGCGGAAGGATAGCTGTTTATTATACAACCGATAATTCCTCGCTTACGTATTGGACCTATGGAGGAACCCCCAGCGGAAGATACGGAGGAGCCGGAACGATCTACAAAAAACCCTCCTCTCAGTCTTACGGGAATTTAATTGTTAACAACAATAGTCGAAGTGGTGATAGAACACCTCTTCTCACAAGCGACTGGACATTTAATAATGTGACTATCCAAAACAGCGGCAAACTCGACGCGAATACCCATGATATTACGATCCACGGTAACTTCACCAATTCAGGCGGAACCTTCACTCATTCGGATCAAACAGTAACCTTTGCCGGCACCTCCACAGGAAACACCATAACATCCGGAGGAACAACCTTCTATAATCTAACCATGAACGGAATAGGCGGAGAATGGACCGCGCAGGACGCTTTTATCGTAGCGAATCTCACAACCCTAACAAACGGCAACCTCATCCTCGGAGGCAATGCCACCTTTAACGGAAATGTAAGTGTTGCCTCAGGATGTATGCTTTCCTGTACTACAGGCGGCAGAACTATAACAATAGATGACGCTGATACGGTAACGGTAGACTTAGGAGGAACTCTGACAATACAAGGCGCTTCAGGTAACCTCATAACACTCCAATCCGATACGACAGAAGCCTGGAGCTTAGTAATGAACGGTACATACAATATAGACTACGTAACCGTAAGCTATTCAGACGCCTCAGGAGGAAAAACAATATTTGCCGCGACCTCAACAAGCGGAGGAAACAATACAAACTGGGTATTTGAAGGAGCAATTATAACATGGGACGGCTCAGAGTCAACAGATTGGGGTACCGGCGATAACTGGGATCTTGGCAGAGAACCGGTTGAAGATGACGATGTTATAATTCCCTCAAGCGGTGTGACCAATGAACCCGCTTTGGACAGCGCCTGGGCAATAGGCTCTCTCGCGATACAACCGGGAAGAACCCTTACCTGTAACAGCAATCTAACGGTAGTAAATAATGTAGACATAGACGCGACACTTGACTTAAACACAACCACATTTACGGTAGGAGGCTCAATAGACTTTACAAACGGAACTATACAGGAAGACACATCAACAATACTACTTAAACCATCAAGCGGAACAAAGACCTTTACAGCAGACAATGAAATACTTAACAACCTTACAATAAATGATGGTGGAGGAGGAGCGACGTTAGAGTTACAGGATACCCTTACACTATCAGGTAATCTCACAGTAACAAACGGCACATTAGACACAAATGACCAGACTTTATCAATAAACGGCAATACCGTAATAAACGGAGGAACATTAAAAACAGGAACAGGTATAGTTAGCTTTGGAGATGCATCAGGAGACACTGTAACAATATCAAGTGGTACCTTAGAAATAGAATCAGACAACACAGTAACAGACATAGTCAAGAATGCCGGAATATGGACTAATTCAGGAGGAACAATAACCTATAATGCCGGAACAGGAGTAACAACAAACCTCCTCTCATCGTTATCCTCATACTACAATCTTACACTTAATTCATCGGGAAGCACCTACACCTCAGACGGAGCAATAACCGCGGCTAATGACCTAACCCTGACAAACGGAACATTAGACAGTTCAACAAACAACCTCACCCTATCCGGTAACCTCCTTGTAAACGGAGGAACCCTTAACGCGAGTAACGCTTTCTGTGACCTTGATATAGGCGGTAACGTAACAGTATCATCAGGGACTTTATCCGCTCCGGTTGCCCTTGATGATACATCCTTTACAGCGGCTGGCAGCTGGGAGATATCGGGGACAGGCATATTTACACCTAACTCAGGAAGAGTCCTCCTTGACGCCTCTTCCACAGGAAAAACCATTACAACTTCATCATCAGGAGCCGATGACTTCTATGACGTTAAGTTTAATAATGCCTCAGGCGAATGGACACTTCAGGATGAGTTAACAGCAAGCAATGATCTTTATCTTACTCTCGGCACATTAGAAATGAATGACAATAATCTCACAGTTACAGGTGACTATACCCAAGAAGGCGGAACCCTTACATGCGGAAGCGGTACTCTTAGAGTAGATACCAACTTTACAAAGTCAGGCGGAACCTTTAACGAAGACACAGGAACAGTAACATTCGGAGGAACAACTGACGGAACCTATAATGTAGCTACAACAGAGACCTTTAACAACGTAAGCATTAACAAAACAACCGATGTATCCGATACCCTCACCATAACGAGTGGCGATACAATAGTAGTTACAGGCACTCTTAATTTTACAGACGGAGAGGTTGATACAGGAACGATAGAAGCGGAAGGTGACGTAACAGTAGGAGCTTCTTTTAATCAAGGGAACGCGGCTATGACCTTCTCCGGAACAAACGCCCAGACAATAACATTAACGAGTGATAACTTGCCCGCAGGAACACTTACGGTAAATAAAGTGTCAAACACAGTTACTACATCAGGAACATTAACCTTAGCAGGCGCCCTTATCATACAGGAGGGAACGCTCTCTCTTGGAGGTAGCACCAACTTTAACGGAAACATAACAGTAGAATCAGGAGGAATGCTTTCCTCTACTACGGGAGGCATAACAATAACAATAGATGACGCTGATACGCTAACAGTAGACTCCGGAGGACACTTTGAGTTACAGGGAGCCTTAGGTAATCTTATAATCCTGCAATCCGATACAACAGCCGCCTGGAGCTTAGTAATGAACGGAACATACGACTTAGCTTACATAGACGTAAGTTATTCAGACGCCTCAGGCGGAAGGACAATGTACGCGGTGAATACAACAGACGGAGGAAACAACATAAACTGGATATTTACAGGTGCCGCGATTACATGGCTTGGTTTGGAATCATCAGACTGGGATACCGCGGGGAACTGGGATCTGGACAGAACACCTACAGCCGCGGATGATGTTGTAATAAATCTTACCGGAACGATCAATTTACCTTCTTCAACGACAATCAATTCTTTAATTCTCGGTAACGAGGGCGGCACAACAAGCCCTGTTCTTACCTTTACTTATAATGGTATCGCTAACGGCGCCTTGATCATAGATGACGGAAACTTTACACTCCACACAGGAGCGAATATCACTCAGTCTGCCGGAACTACTCTCGTTGTGGGTACGGTTAATCTTGATATCCAGACCGGTGGCGCGACTATTAACGGTACTATCAACGTAGACTCCAAAGGCTATCAGCATTCCGAAGGGACAGGAGCGGGAACTAATGCTAGTGGAGGCGGCTCAGGCGCGGGATATGGCGGAGACGGAGGATATGGAAATGGCATCTCCGGTGGCTCAGCGTACGGCTCTATTACAGAGCCAATTAACATCGGAAGCGGGGGAGGAGACGCGAGTGATTATGGCGGAGCTGGCGGAGGCGCTGTTAAGCTGACCATCGCGGGAACCGCTACCATAGCCGGAACCATATCCTCGAATGGAGGAACAGGCCAGGAAGGCGCCGGCGGAGGCTCGGGAGGAAGTGTTTATATTACGACAGGTACCCTTGCGGGAGATGGAACGATCATCGCTAATGGAGGTAATGGCTACAATAGTGTTTGCGGTGGAGGAAGCGGCGGAAGAATAGCCATGTATTACACCACGGATTCCTCAACTGTTTCTTACGAGGCCCACGGAGGTCTTGCGGGAGCCTTGACCACACGCATGGGAGGAGCCGGAACTATTTATACAAGAGCCGCCGCCCAAAGTAACGGAGACCTTACGCTCGATAACAATAATCAGGATAGGTTGAATGACAGTTACATCGGCAAAACCCCGATAGACGAAACAATTACCTTTGATACCCTTACTATCCAAAATTACGGCAACCTGGAAACAGGCTCCTCCACAAACATCACCTATACCACCCTTGACTGGTCAA
>JAGLRU010000050.1 GCA_023136145.1 Alphaproteobacteria bacterium | reverse complement strand
AGGATAACCATTTTTCCGGTACCACCGAGTTTGCCGTGCATAAGGATGCGACATAAGCTGGCTTTGGTGCCGGGATTGTCGCTCTCGTAGTAAGAGAGGATTTTTTTGACGTTCTGTGTGACGCGCATTTTTGGTCTCCTTATTTAAGGTTGGACATAAGAACAGCGGTGTCTGACATGCGGTTGGAAAATCCCCATTCATTATCGTACCAGCTCATCACTCGCACAAAAGTTCTGTCGATGACTTTGGTTTCATTGATGGCAAAGATCGAGGAGCGTGGGTCGTGGTTGAAGTCGCTGGATACAAGCGGTTCGGTATAATATCCGAGTATGTTTTTCAAAGACCCGTCAGCGGCATTCATAATTGCCTCGTTGACTTCCTCGATTGTTGTTGGGCGTGATGCGGTGAACTTGAAATCGATAACAGAAACGTTAGCCGTTGGTACACGGATGGAAACGCCGTCGAGTTTCCCTTTCATTTCCGGTAGTACTTTGCCGACTGCTTTGGCGGCTCCGGTGGATGTTGGGATCATGTTGATCGCGGCAGTACGTGCGCGGTGTAAATCTTTGTGCATGGTGTCAACGGTGTTCTGGTCGCCAGTATAGCTGTGGATGGTCGTCATAAAGCCGTTCTTGATGCCGATGGCATTGTTTAGAGCTAATGCCACAGGGGCGAGGGCATTTGTGGTGCAGGAAGCGTTCGACACGACGAGATGATCTGCTAGTAGTTTGTTGTGGTTGACACCATAGACCACCATTATGTCTGCATCGTTCGTCGGAGCAGAAATAAGAACTTTCTTAGCACCTGCCGCGATATGTTTCATAGCATCTTCTTTTTTAGAGAAGATGCCAGTGCATTCCATGGCGACATCTACGCCGAGAGCTTTCCACGGCAGTTGTGATGGATCCTTGATTCGGGTCATCAAAATTTCATGGCCGTTGATAACGAGCATGTCGCCGTTTATCTTCACGTCTCCGTTGAAGCGTCCGTGAACTGAATCGTATTTCAGAAGGTGCGCGTTTGCTTCCGATGTCGCGAGATCGTTAATGCCGACCACGCTTACGTCACTTCGACCGCTTTCTATAATTGATCGTAATACCAGACGACCTATGCGTCCAAAACCGTTGATAGCTATTTTGGCTGTCATTGATAAGGATCTCCCTGTAATTATTTATAAGATTAATGAATCCTGACCCTAATGGTTTACGACATTTTCCTGAGTCTTACCAAAGTGTTTATCAGGATATTGGCAATATTTGGTTTTTTTATGTTTATACCGTTTCTTGATTTTAAAGAAGAATATTAGTACGATTGTTTTTTATGTAGAAATTTTTTGCGAAAGGTTTTTTATGTCAGAGAAACATTCTTTAATTATGCCTTCAACTCTTGCTCCTATATATAAAGGAGATTATCTGGAAAAACGTCTTAAAATGGTTCGAAGATTAGATGGCTCTTTCAGGTTTCAAGTGGTTGAACAGACAAGAAAAGGGGATTCTCTTTCTCAAAAATTTCTTCACGCTGCTTTTCGTTTTTTCGATGATGAGACAAAGCTTAGGAATGTTGCGACAAGAATCAGGGATGTTATGACATGGAAAGATTCTATGGTTTTGCGTGAATATGCAACTGAAGATGAAGCTAAAAAACTTTTGCGTGATTTTGATAAGACGGTGCGTGAATGTAAGAAAGCTGTTTGGTACGTGAGGGGTCAGGTTCTTCGTGAATATCCAACAGATAGAGTGGCGGCGAAAATTCAGCGTGAAGCTGATGATGCGTTAAACCAAGGACATGA
>JAGLRU010000005.1 GCA_023136145.1 Alphaproteobacteria bacterium | reverse complement strand
TTTTTTCCGGATGTGACATGCTCAATAATCTCGGCTTGCTGCCCACGAAAACTGTCATAGCCGTAAATCTTTTGAAGAATTCGCAGAGATGCTTCCTGTGTCGGCATCATAAATAATACCCTGAATATCCTGCAATAGTCTGATTTGAAATGGTTCTGCCCTCTCGTTACTGACTTTATTCCAGCAACATTGTAATGAAAACATATTGAAAATACTGTATTATTTCTTTTCGCTTTCCTCAACCATCAGCTTCATCTTCGGCAATTTTCTCACCAATTGCTTCATAAAAGCATCCAGCCTTACATTGGCCTGCGCTTCGACTCCGGTCTTCTCTGAATCAGGTATCTGATGCGTGTGCATATAAATCGCAATATGATACGATAAATTCATTATGGAGAGAAAAGCTAGACTTATTCCGTATCGATTCAACCCAGAAGATTATGGGGCTTAATATACGACAGTTTTAAAGAAATCAATAACGACCTAGTTGCCGTCGGTTTTTTTCTTAATTACTTTCCCCTTTGTCATTGGGGAGCGTGTCCGGCTGGAGGATTGATACGCCATTGCAGCATGAGTCGGGCAGTACGGTGTTCCACCGTCGCTGTTGCGTCCGCAGAAAGTGAAATCTTCTTCGCGTGGATCGCCGATAGGCCATTTGCACATGCGCTCAGTTAGATCAAGCAGAGAAACGCCGCCGCTAGGTGGGAGATCTTCTTTTTTAGACTTTCCCGACTTTGTCGTTTCTTTGGAAGAAGTGGCAAGTTTTCCTTTGCTGGAAGGTGCAATAAGTTTTTTATCCCTTTTGACTTCATTGATTTTTTTCTTGGAAGATTTGGCGGATTTTTTCCCAGATTTTGAAGTGGATTTTTTAATCGGTGAAGGTCGGCCTGAAAGCCCCATACGATGCGCCTTGCCGATAACAGCATTCCTCGTTACGCCTTTGGAAAGAGTCTTGGCGATCTCGGCGGCACTTTTGCCGTCTTTCCATAGTTTTTTTAATATTGCGATTCGTTCATCCGTCCAACTCATATCTTAAAGTCCTCCAAACCGGAATATAGCACTGAATCTGAAGAAATAAAGCCAGATTATATGCGAATATTTGGAATCGAAGCTATGCGTGCCAATATTTAGATAGTTACCCATAATTACATGACGTTTTTCTGTCAGTATGTAAATACAAGAGGGTGCTCTTTTTTAGGTGCAGTTTAACAGAAACCCATATATTGACGTAAGACTTAGAATCAGTTATTCTATAAAATTCTCGCAACAATAAAGTTACGAAATATAATTACAAAGGAGTTGATATATTGCTATGAAAGTAAATAAACTTACAGAAAGATCATTGATGCTTGCTTTTGCGACTGTTGCTGTCGTGGCTTATCAGGGCGTTTCTGATCCCGTGACGAGTATCATTGCCGGAGTATCTGGTTTTACCGGGGCTGTATCGCTTGTTACGGCTAATGTAAAGCCGCATGATACTTGGGAGTTAGGTTCATTAATTAAGAGGAATATTTAAACCTCTTTCCCCAGATAAATTTGCATAATTTTATCGAGCATGGAGAGTGATTCATCGCGGGGTCGCTGAAAGCTGTTGCGTCCGATGATGGAGCCGTTTCCGCCACCTTCGTAAATGACGCGGGCATCCTCGAAAACACTGTCCTCATCTTTTGCTGCGCCTCCTGAAAAGACTACGAGACGACGTCCGTTAAAGGCTGCTTTTATTACGTGGCGTACACGTTCTGCCTGCGTTTTTATTGGGATTTTCTTTTCTTCGTATACTTTTTTAGCTTCGGGCAGTTCGAGATAATCTGTCGGCAGTTTAACCTTGATGATATGTGCTCCGAGTTGCGCTGCCATGTGTGCTCCGTAAGCGATGATATCGACCGCCGTTTCACCTTCCTTCGAGATTTTTCCGCCACGAGCATACGACCAAATGACGGTTGCAAGACCGCAGGCTTTGGCTTCCTCTGATAGTTGTGTGATTTCTTCCTGCATTTCCATCATATATTCGGATCCCGGATAGATGGTAAAGCCAATGGCCGAACAGCCGAGGCGAAGCGCGTCACCGATGGAGGCGGTGATGGATTGATCCTTTTCTCCCGTCAGGCTGTTAGAGCTGTTGATCTTGAGGATTAGTGGAATAGCTCCGGCGAATGTGTCTGCCCCTGCTTCCAAAGCACCTAAGGGAGCTGCGTAGGCGTTGCAGCCGGAATCAATCGCTAGCTGATAATGGTAATG
>JAGLRU010000049.1 GCA_023136145.1 Alphaproteobacteria bacterium | reverse complement strand
GTACTCATGGCAAGGGCGCGGAAGCCGTGACCTGTCATGCGGTTTTTATAGCCCATACGTTTCAGCGCATTCAGGACGGTGCAATTGCTCATGGACTTCATGGGGCGCACCTGATTAGGAAACACCCATTGCCATTTTCCGGTCAGTTCTTTTTGCTCTTTCAGGATTTCCACGGCTTGACGGGACAAAGGAACGATATGAGGTTTTCTCATCTTCATGCGTTCGGCTGGAATCTCCCATTGCCGCGCCTCTAAATCAAATTCATCCCATGTGGCGTTAATCAGTTCGCTTGTCCGCACGAAGGTCAGCATGAGAAGCCGGATAGCATGGCGGGTGTGCTGATAAAGTCGTGCGTCATTGCGTTCCAGCACTTGTAAAAACTCCGGCAGGTCTGCGGCATCGAGCGCGGCAAAGTGAGTATGCTTAACAGGTTTCAAAGCCCCTTTCAGGTCGACGGCAGGGTTCCTGTCGGCCTTCCCGGTGGCTATGGCATGCAAAAGACCTGTCCACACGTCTGCATGGCGCGGTGCGTAATCTCCAGCGCCCCCCTCTTTTCAATCTGCCTCAATACGGACAATAGCTGCGGGGCGGTAATGGTGCTGATAGAGGTCAAACCCAGTGCCGGGAAAATATCCATCTCCATGCGGTGCAAAATGTCTCTGGCATAGTTCTCTGACCACTTTGCTTTCCGGTTTTCGTGCCATTCTCTGGCAATAGCCTCAAAAGTGTTTTCAGCACTTATGGAAGCTATGTGTTTTCGCTGTTGTTTTACCATAGCAGGGTCTATGTCGGAAGCCAGCAGTTTACGGGCTTCCTCCCGTTTTTCCCGCGCCTGTAGCAAAGACACTTCGGGATATACCCCCAGCGCCAATACCTTTTCTTTGCCCAAGAATCGGTATTTAAGCCTCCAGTATTTTGCGCCATTCGGCATGACCTGTAGAAAGAGGCCGTGGGAATCCGCCTTCTTATAAAGCTTTGCGCGGGGTTTGGCGTTTTTGCAGGCTGTGTTTGTCAGAGCCATTGGGGGTATAATTCCTTATTTATGTATTATACATGGAATTTATACCCCATCTTATACCCCCACTTTTTTGGGCTGTAGAAAGGCAAGGAAAAACTCCCAAGTACAGAATAAGGCATTTAATGCTTATTTTACAAGGGTTTTTTAAACGTGTGGGGACTTCTGGAGACGGTGGGAAACTTGTATCTGGCGGAGGGGGCGGGATTCGAACCCGCGAGAGTCTTACAACCCTGCCAGTTTTCAAGACTGGTGCCATCAACCGCTCGGCCACCCCTCCGTGGAACATTTTTTAGCATATTTTTATCTAGAGGTCACCTCTAAAAACCCCCATATCCATGAGTATAAAAAGAGACATAATGGTTAAAATGGGTTGCTGAATCAGGTCTGAAAAAGTAGAGCTTTGATCATTTTTGAACGTCTGTGCTTACATTGCCATGGAGCATAAGGAGATAACACTCCGGCATCTCCCTGACTGACGAAGACGGGGAGGATTGTTTTTCCATGCGTTACTTTGCAGATATTTGTCCATGACAACCAATGACATCAGACCTTGATCAGCCATATTAATGACATTCGTCTTTAAAAATTCTTTCAGAAATTTCTCTATTGCTTATACTTCTCGATGTAGTCTCCTCTGAGAAACATATAATAAATTGTCATGCATATCTTGAACGTAGAATCAATTACGACTTCCACCTCCTCAACGCCTGATTGCTTTGCCTCTTCTTTTAAATATTCAAGCGCAGAGACAATCATTCCCAGACTTTCTGCCCGTTCTTTAGGAGTCTGCTTATTTTTCTTATCCTTATCCGATTGCGGAGTAAAATTTAATCTTTTAGGCATTATATTTCTTTCTACGCTACTTTTGTTTTTTGGTTCGTTGACAAAACTATCCCTGTATTTAGAACGCTTTGGCTTATTCCCGTTTTTTTCCGCACGCGTATCAACCTTTCTGCTGATACAACCAAGGCAGCTGCTCTTATAACATCTCCATCATCTATTATTTTTTCTGGGCCAAGAAGATCATATTCACATCCGGCTCGCCCAAACACTCTCTTGAATATTAAAGGCGGCATAACACCAATAATTTTTTGGACTCCATTATTTAATCCGAACTCTAGATAAGCCAAGACAAGCTCTCTACAAATCTGCTGTCTTAGATTGGGCGGTAATCTTTTATCAATACAAAATCTTGTGCCTTCCCAGACATTATTGGTGTAGAGATGATCCGGGTTATCCACCAAATCAGGCCAAAGGTCTTGTAACATTGATCCCTGACTTACTGGCGTTAATCTGCTACAACCCAAAGCCTCTCCATCTGGAGATTCATATACAAAATAGGCTGACGCTGGCGTATCATATTGGTCGTACTCCATCTCATTATATGAAGAAACATTATACTTCTGGCGTTCTATAAAACAGCGATACCGTAGGCGGAATTGAGAACTGAAAGCTTTGCCAAATTGCTGTAAATTTTCGTAGTTAACACAAGAAATCATCACCATTCTCCTCATCAATATGAAGAGAATTGGAACATAATTTTCTAAAAGAAAAACTTACTTGATCCAGTATTAATAGGGATGGATAAGCCCGGTAGACAACGCCTTTACAACAGCAAGAACCCTATTGTTCGCATCCATTTTTGTATAAATTCTACGAAAATGCATGTTAACAGTATGCTTACTAATACCAAGGATAAAACCAATATCATCATCAGATTTTCCTGCAGCCGCCCAAGTTAAAACCTCTTTCTCTTTCTTTGTAAGGACAATATTACGAGAATTAATCGGTTGTCTGTCGTGAAGACGCTTGTATGCCATATAAAAATGATTGCAGTAAGCAGTAATCAAATCCTCATTAACATAGCAAGCGTCTTTTTTTTCGGAAGTCGCAATACTAATGCCGGCAATTTGATTGTTAGACACTCTTAAAGGAATACCAATGCCTTTATGAAGTCCAGCCTCAGCTCCGAGATCAAGGCATTTCTTTTGCTT
>JAGLRU010000048.1 GCA_023136145.1 Alphaproteobacteria bacterium | reverse complement strand
TCATATTATGATCCACCGTATAATCATACTGGACATCAAGAAGTTCATCGAGCTTGGTCGCACCAACTCCATCATTAAGATCAGCCCAGGCGGTGCCGTTGCACCATTGTATAGAAGCGGTTGCATCGGTTTTATAACGAATTGATCCTGCAATTCCGGCGGCGCAGGCAGGCTGCTGCGCAATAGTCCCATTCGGCAACCTTAATGCCCCCGTCCCGCCAAATGAGTGATTAGTAACTGAAGCGTTACCAAACTGCATCATATTGGAAGCCGTAATAATCGCACTATTACCAAGCGCGGTACTGTTTGTATAATCCGCCCCATCCGCCTGCGCCTCATAACCGATATAGGTATTATAAGTTCCGGTAGTATTCGCCGTCCCCGCAGTACCCGCATTATAGCCAAGAGCGGTGTTGAAATTGCCGGTGGTGTTCTCGTTAAGAGCAAAACCACCCACCGCTGTATTATAATCTGCATTAGTATTCTTCCCCAGCGCGTGATTACCAATGGCAACATTATTGTCACCGACGGTGTTCGCATCAAGAGCATAACCACCCAGCGCCGTATTGTTAGTACCAAAAGTATTTTCAATGAGAGCCTTCATCCCTACCGCCGTATTCCAAGAACCGGAGAAGTTGGAATAGAGAGCACTCATCCCTACCGCCGTGTTCTGGGTGCCAGTAATATTCCACTTAAGAGCTTCAAAACCAATGGCTGTATTGTAACTGGCATTGGTGGCGGTTCCGGCATCGTTGTTCTTCAACAATGCGTTAATTCCAAGTGCGGTGTTATAAGAATTAACAGTATTCGCCCCAAGTGCATCATTACCGATAGCAACATTATTCGTGCCGGTAGTATTCGCATCAAGAGCATACGCTCCCATCGCCACATTGGGTGTACCGGTGGTGTTGGCGTAGAGAGAGGAATACCCCACCGCCGTATTTAGATTGGTGGTATTAGCGTAGAGAGCAGAAGCCCCTAATGCCGTGTTGGAACCGCCAGTGGTGTTAGAACCAAGGGCGCCCATTCCCATCACTGTGTTATAGAGGCCGGTAGTGTTGGATGGAAGAGCATAAGATCCAATCACCGTATTACTGAAGCCGGTGGTGTTAGAACCAAGGGCGGTATACCCTATCGCCACATTACTGAAGCCTGTGGTTAATGCGGTAAGAGCCTGATAGCCAATGGCAGTGTTATTGTCCGTCGTGGCGGTGCTATTGGCAGCAGTAGCTCCGGCACCTTCACCGATAAATACATTATACTGCGCTCCGGCGGTTAAAGCAGTATCAGCAGAAGCAGGATTTCCTCCGAGAATCATATTATGCTCCGTCACATAATCCGTAAATCCATCGGAAAGATCATCAATAGCACCATAATCACCAAGATCAGCCCATGCCGTGCCGTTGCACCATTGTATAGAAGCGGTTGCATCGGTCTTATAACGAATTGATCCGGCAATTCCGGCAGCGCAAGCCGGCTGCTGAGCGATGGTTCCATTCGGCAATCTTAACGCTCCCGTCCCGCCAAACGAATGATTGGTAACGTTGGCATCACCGAACTGCATCATATTGGAAGCCGTAACAATCGCTAAAGAACCAAGCGCAGTGGAGTTGGTATAATCCGCCCCATCCGCCTGAGCCTCATTACCGATATATGTGTTATAAGTGCCAGTCGTATTCGCCGTACCAGCATAGCCCGCATTATAGCCAAGCACCGTGTTATAACCACCGGTGGTGTTAGAACGCAGGGAATTAATGCCAATCGCCGTGTTGAGCGTGCCGGTGGTGTTGGAAAGGAGGGCATCTGGTCCTATCGCCGTGTTGTAGTCACCAGTGTTTAAATAGAGGGCCCTATACCCTATCGCCGTGTTGTAGTCGCCGATGGTGTTGGCGTAAAGGGCATTATACCCTATCGCTATATTGTCATAACCAGAAGTGTTAGAGCGGAGGGCGGAATATCCCACCGCCGTGTTAAGATCACCGGTGGTGTTTAAATAAAGAGCATAGCTTCCCACCGCCGTGTTGTTGCTCCCGGCAGCGTTGGAGTAGAGGGCAAAGCCTCCCACCGCCGTGTTGTCACCGCCGAAGGTCGCCAGAGATGTAAGTGCCTGATAGCCAACGGCAGTGTTGTTGTCCGTAAAAGCAGTACTATTGGCAGCGGTAGCACCTGCACCTTCACCGACAAACACATTGTACTGTGCGCCTACAGCCAAGGCAGTGTTGGCGGAGGCGGGGTTGCCGCCTAGGATCATATTATGATCCGTTACATAGTCGGTAAAGGCATCGGAAAGATCATCGATAGCTCCGCCAAAGTTTAGATCAGCCCAAGCGGTGCCGTTGCACCACTGAATAGAAGCAGTAGCATCAGTTTTATAACGAATTGATCCCGCAATTCCGGCAGCGCAAGCCGGCTGCTGTGCAATAGTCCCGTTCGGCAACCTCAACGCCCCCGTCCCGCCGAATGAATGATTGGTAACTGAAGCATTACCAAACTGCATCATATTGGAAGCCGTAACAATCGCAGAATTACCAAGCGCGGTGGAGTTGGTATAATCCGCCCCATCTGCCTGCGCCTCATAACCGATATAAGTATTATAAGTTCCGATAGTATTCGCCGTACCAGCCGTACCAGCCATATAACCAAGCGCGGTATTATAATCACCGGTGGTGTTGGAGGAGAGGGCATAGTTTCCTATCGCCGTGTTATATTGACCGGTGGTGTTGAAACGAAGGGCTGCATATCCCATCGCCGTGTTATTATAGCCGCCGATGTTGGAGTAGAGAGCGTCCCTTCCAACCGCCGTATTATACCAACCAGTGGTGTTTTCTATGAGGGAATTCATCCCCACCGCCGTGTTGCGACTGCCAGATGTTAATAAAGTAAGAGCCTTATAGCCAACGGCAGTGTTAGAATCCGTTGTAGCTGTACTATTTGCTGCGGTGGCTCCGGCACCTTCACCGATAAATACGTTATACCGCGCTCCGGCGGTTAGGGCGGTTTCGGTTCCGGCGGGGTTTTCGCCGATAATCATATTATGATCCACCGTATAATCGTACTGGGCATCAAGAAGCTCATCGAGATTAGTCGCGCCAACTCCATCATTAAGATCAGCCCAGACGGTGCCGTTGCACCACTGTATAGAAGCAGTTGCATCGGTTTTATAGCGAATTGATCCGGCAATTCCGGCAGCACAAGCCGGCTGCTGCGCGATAGTCCCGTTCGGCAACCTTAATGCCCCCGTCCCGCCAAAAGAGTGATTGGTAACTGAAGCATTACCAAACTGCATCATATTAGAGGCCGTAACTATAGCATTGGCACCAAGCGCGGTGGAGTTTGTATAATCCGCCCCATCTGTCCCCGCAGTATAGCCGATAAAAGTGTTACTGGTGCCGGTGGTGTTAGCGTAACCCGTATAATAACCAAACGCCGTGTTTTTATTGCCGGTGGTGGTAGAGTAGAGCGCCCAACCCCCAACCGCCGTGTTGCTATCGCCGGTGGTGTTTTTTTGAAGGGAAAAGGATCCCACCGCCGTGTTGAAAAAGCCGGTGATATTGCTTTTAAGGACAAGGGATCCCACCGCTGTGTTATTATAACCGGATGTCAATGCGTTAAGAGCCTGATAGCCAACGGAGGTATTGTCATCAGTCATATTTGTGCTGTTGGCAGCGGTGGAGCCGGCGCCTTCACCAATAAATACGTTGTACTTCGCACCGGCGGTTAGGGCGGTTTCGGTTGCGGCGGGATTTTCGCCGATAATCATATTATGAT
>JAGLRU010000047.1 GCA_023136145.1 Alphaproteobacteria bacterium | reverse complement strand
AGATTAAGAATGATACTTTTAGTTTAAGACATATCCCTCCCTTTCCCCTTTTGGGGGAAGGGAGGGCATCACAAAGAGGATGCGGAAAAATGTGTTATAGACTACTTCTAAAAACCATCGTTTGCGTCATCCCCGAACGAGTCCGACATGACAGTGGGGGAGATTTTTAGAAGTCACCTCTATTTTTTCTTGATTTGTAATATCTGGAGCAGGCATCCATCAGGGACATTTTCAGGGATTTTCCCTGTGCGCCACCATCACCGATCATGTGATTACTTATAACGATAGAAATAGTCATCTTGTGAGCGGAAACAATCTCCAGAACGTCACTGTCGATATTTTCGATCGTTTCAAGGAAATTAACGAGAATGTCGCTGACTTCCGTTACTAGCGGAAAGTGGAACATGGCACCTTGTGCTTTGAGTTGCATGGCAGGGTAAAGCAGGGCTTCAATTGCGGCTTCTCCGTTCGTCACGTTATTTTCAGAGTTTTGAATTTCTCTTTCCAAAGCTTCAATTAATTCTGTGGCGATAGGAGTAAAGTCGGTCGTGTTTTCTTCCAGAATTTCCTGTGCCTTGATAAGTGAGGCTTCTTTGATACCCCCTGACCCGATTTTTTTCTTTAAAATATTGGGTGGATTTATAAGTTCCGCCTTACGGAATTTTTTTTGATTTTTAAAAGGATCTTTTTCTGTCATGGCCACCTGTTCTAATCTTTTTCTTTATTTCTTTTCATCCGGGAACCCAATTTCACAGCGCACATGTTCTGCGGAGAATTCTGTACGACGCTCTGGACCTGCGTACTTACCTGTGCGTTTGTGGCGACGATCATGACCGAAATAGTGTTCGTTCTTGACGAATTGTCGCGGGAATTCAATCAATTCCTCAATTCTTTTGTATAACATCTTGGCAGTAAACGGTTTTGCTAGGAATGTCGTGATTCCCGAATCCCGCGCCGTCAAAACCCGTTTTTTGACGCTGTAACCTGACATCAGGATAATAGGAACAAATGGGTTGGAACTTGCGGGGTCTGATCTGATCTTTTTTGTTAGTTCCAGTCCATTTAACGGTTCACTTAGCCAGTCTATGATAACAAAATCGGGATTGAGTTTGTGTAATGCGTTGAATCTCTCATCAAACCCGTATGCAGAATGAATGTGATTGACTCCGAAAGTGTTCAAAACCGATTTTGTCAGTTCAAACATAGCGTGAGAACTTTCTACCACCAGCACAGTAATTTTTTCAAATTTGTATGTCACGCTAGAATACTGAGTAGTTTCTACAATAAAAACCAAAAGCACACCCATTTATGTACTTTTTTCTATCTATAGCTTGCTATACTTTGAAGATCAAGCATACATCCGTAACAACATCGGTATTGAGTAATGGCAGGTCATTCGCAGTTTAAAAATATCATGCACAGAAAAGGTGCGCAGGATAAAAAGCGCGCAAAGCTTTTCAACAAACTTGCGCGTGAAATTACCGTGGCGGCAAGGTCTGGTCAGCCTGATCCTGAGACAAACTCTCGTTTACGTAATGCGATGGCGACGGCAAGGGAATCCAATATGCCGAATGACCGCATTAAACGGGCAATGGAGCAGGCAAAGTCGGGTGTGGCAGGGGATTCCAGCTATGAGGACATTCGCTATGAGGGATATGGGTTAGGTGGTGTGGCAGTGATCGTTGAAGCATTGACGAATAATCGAAACCGTACGGCAGGAGATGTTCGCAGGGCATTTACTAAAAATGGAGGTTCTCTGGGGGAGACGAATTCAGTGAGCTTTATGTTCTCGAAAGTTGGCTTGATTGTATACTCGGCCAGTGTGACTGACGGCGACCAGATGTTCGATGCTGTAATTGAGGCGGGGGCGGAGAATCTCGAAACGTCCGAGGATACTCACGAGGTGACAACAAAGCTGTCGGATTTCACCGCCGTAAGGGAAGCTCTGGAGAAAAAGTTTGGTTCTCCGCAGGTATCTGGAATAATTTGGAAGCCGGTAAATACAGTTGCCGTTACACAGAAGCAGGCAGAAGGTTTGATTGGTATGATTGACGCGCTGGAAGACCTTGATGACGTGCAGAATGTATTTACTAACTTTGAAGTGGATGAGGCTGTTATGAAGCAGTTGATGGCGTAATGACGATAGTCGTGG
>JAGLRU010000046.1 GCA_023136145.1 Alphaproteobacteria bacterium | reverse complement strand
GGGATGAGATTGAGTCAATTCATTAGGAATTTTTATTTTTTCGGCTTATGCAGTCTTGGATATAAAATCGGATACAGCTTCTGCCACCATTCCCTGTCAGGAGCTGCGATAAGAAAAGCAGGACCAAAGCGGGTCGGATCATAAGCAGTGCCATCTTCATCCATCGCAACAATGCCGCCAGCTTCCTCCGCCAAAAGACAGGCAGCTGCATGATCCCACGGCGTCACCATATTCATCTGAACGATAAAATCAGCTTTTCCAATGATAAAATTTACAATGTCGTACAGAGAACAGCGCAAGTTGACAATTTCTTTGAAAAAAGGACGCACAGAATCAAACCGCCCTGCCAACCCCCCGCCACCTTGCCCAACCAACTCTTTTATATCCGTCTTCTCGCATTTGATCTTCAAACGCTTGCCGTCGAGAAACGCGCCTTCGCCTTTTCCAGCCTGCGCCATACGATTGCCAGGTGCATCAAAAGCCCATCCATGCAAAGTAACCCCATTTTGCACCAACGCGATAAGAATGCCGAATTCGCTATTCCCATGAGAAAAATTATATGTGCCATCAATCGGATCAATAACCCAGACTGGTTTATCCTCCTTAAACTTGTCTAGAACAGATATGTCCTTTGAAACAGCTTCCTCGCCGACCACCAACGATCCCGGAAGAATATCCTGCAACAGAATTGTAAATGCCTTTTCTGAAGCCTCATCAGCGACTGTCACAAAATCGCCGGGTTTTTTCTCACGAATTTCAGATTGCAGCAAAGTATTGAAACGTGGCATCACTTCAGTGGCAGCAACATGACGTATGACAGCCTCGACTTTGTCTGTATCTATATTTATCATGGCGAGATCATATCATATTGAAGTTTAAACTTCCATGGCTTATACTTGGATGTGTGCGGAGACTATCCAGCATTGTGAATCTTGAAACGCTCTTTCAAATCAGTCGTAAACCCAGTATAGCGTTGTTCAGAAAAGGATTCGCTTTGAATGAGGCACACATATAGAACATTATTTTCTCCAGTCCTCCTACGCCAAAGCTTCGGAGGACACTCCTTCGGCCTAACGGTTTCGGTTGTCTTACTAGCGTAAGCCACCCAAAGCCCGTAAGGGCGAAGGATGGTGCGCGACCGCAGGATCGAACTGCGTACCCCTGCTATGTCAAAGCAATGCTCTACCACTGAGCTAGTCGCGCTTTTGGTCAACTAACGCAATTAATACCAGCGAATCCCCCGATGTCAAGATCATTCAAGTCGCAAACTTAACCATCTTCATCGCATAGATAAACATGAAAGCTATTTCAAGGAACACTTAATGACAAAGCTCTTTGACGCGGTATGTCAACGGAGTGATAATGTTGTTAGGTGATTTTGTTGTTTTTCATCAGTGTACGCAACATGGCTCCGGCTTTCAGGTATGGTAATACAGCTTTTGGCAAATTATTTTCCGATCATTGTTTTTCTTTGCACTGTAGTTGAAGATGTTAGTTTGCTGAAGGGATAATGAAAATGGAAGTTATAGCAGTATTTTCGCCTCTTCTGGGTGCTTTGATTGCTGGATTGTTCAGTAAGCAATTGGGTGCGAAGGGTGCGAATTTCGTGACTTGCGCGATGATAACATTGGCCGCAGTCTGTTCGCTTATCTTGTTCAAGGAAATTTCTTTAGAAAAAGTTCCGCGCACTATCGAGCTTTTTACATGGATTTCCTCCGGTGCGTTAAATGTGTCATGGGCACTGCGGTTTGATCAACTCGCGGCGGTGATGGTAGTTGTTGTTAATCTTATTTCCTACGCCGTTCATTATTATTCCGTAGATTACATGAGAAACGATGATGCGCGGGCGCGGTTTATGTCGTATATGAGCCTTTTTACTTTCGCGATGCTGATGCTGGTGACTTCCGATAACTTTGTTCAGCTTTTCTTTGGTTGGGAGGGTGTGGGGCTGATGTCTTATCTGCTGATTGGTTTTTGGAACAAGAAAGAAAGTGCCAACAATGCTGCGATAAAAGCGTTTGTTATAAATCGTATCGGGGATTTCGGTATGGTGCTTGGAATTATGGCGGTGTTTTTTGTCTTTGGTACGCTTAACTATGACGATGTGTTTATAAACGTGGCATCTAAAAAGGATACGGTAGTTCTGTTTTTGGGGCATCAGTTTAATGTCATTAACCTGATTTGCGCGTTGCTGTTTGTTGGTGCGATGGGAAAATCGGCGCAATTGGGGCTGCACACATGGCTTTCTGATGCAACGGAATGCCCAACTCCCGTTTCCGCTTTGATTCATGCGGCGACGATGGTGACGGCGGGTGTGTTTATGGTGGCGCGTATGTCGCCTCTGTACGAATACGCAGAGCCGGTGCGTGAATTTATCACAGTGTTAGGAGCGATGACTGCGTTTGTGGCGGCGACAATCGCAATGACGCAGTTTGACATCAAGCGCGTGATCGCTTATTCGACTATGAGTCAACTTGGATATATGTTTTTCGCTCTTGGTGTTTCTGCTTACGGTGCGGCGGTGTTTCACTTGTTTACGCACGCGTTTTTTAAGGCGTTGTTGTTTCTTGGCGCGGGTTCTGTTATTCACGCGATGTCGGGCGAGCAGGATATGCGCAAAATGGGCGGTCTTTACAGGCTTATTCCGAGAACATATATCATGATGTGGATAGGTAATCTGGCTTTGGTGGGAGTTCCTTTCTTTGCTGGATATTATTCCAAAGACATTATACTGGAGTCATCTTATGCGGCGCACAGTTTCGTTGGTCAGTTTGCTTATTGGGTAGGGATTGCGGCAGCTTTTATGACGGCATTTTATTCATGGCGTTTGCTGTTTCTGACGTTCCATGGCAAATCGCGTGTCAGTCACCATGTTTTGGAGAATGTGCGTGAATCTTCTTTGGATATGTTGGCACCGCTTTATTTCCTTGCAGCGGGAGCTGTCTGCGCGGGATGGTGGGGTTATGATTTCTTTGTTGGTGAATATCGGTTTGATTTCTGGGGCAGTAGCTTATTTGTGCTTGCAGATAATGACTCGATATTGCATGCGCGTTATGTGCCTGAATGGGTCAAGCTGTTGCCGACCTTTATCGGGTGCATGGGCATCCTGACTGCTTATATCTTCTATATAAAGTCTACGAGCCTTCCGGAAAAAATCGCTGGTGCGTCAGGTGTTATCTATAGTTTCCTTTGTCACAAATGGTATTTCGATGAGCTGTATAACAAGATTGTTGTTGTTCCGATTTTCTTTATCGGCAAGAAGCTCTGGAAGATTGGGGATGAGAAGATCATAGATGGCATACATTTTTCTGGTGCAAGGGTAAAAGGTATAAGAAAAAAATGATTACTTTTCCCGTTTTATCTCTTATTATCTTCCTGCCGTTGCTGGGAGCTCTTCTTATGTTTTGTGTAAGGGGAGATGAAAAATCGGTCACTGATAATGTCAAAAGCATTGCTCTTGTAACTACGCTGGTAGTTTTCGCACTGTCAGTTTATATGTTCACGGGATTTGACAAATCTTCGGCTGATTTTCAGTTTGTAGAGAAGTTTGACTGGCTTCCTGCTTTAGGAAGTTCCTATAAAATGGGTGTGGACGGTATTTCTATTTTCTTCGTCCTTTTGTCAACGCTTCTAACACCGATCTGTATTTTGGCGAGTTGGGAGTCGATCAAAAAGCGTGTTCGCGAATATATGATGGCTTTTCTGCTGCTTGAAACCATGATGATTGGCATGTTTTGCGCGCTTGATTTTGTGCTGTTCTACGTTTTTTTTGAGGGCGTTCTTCTTCCGATGTTTTTTATTATTGGTGTTTGGGGCGGGGAGCGTCGAGTTTACGCAGCGTTTAAGTTTTTTCTGTATACACTGCTTGGATCGGTGCTGATGTTGCTTGCTATTCTATTGATATATCATCAGTCCGGTACGATGGATATTCCAACGCTTATGCAGGCTTCTCTGCCTCCGGGGATACAGAAGTGGCTTTGGTTGGCGTTTATGGTGTCTTTCGCTGTGAAAATTCCGATGTGGCCTGTTCATACATGGTTGCCAGATGCACATGTTGAAGCACCGACGGCGGGGTCTGTTATTCTGGCGGGGATTCTGTTGAAAATGGGCGGTTACGGGTTTTTGCGGATTTCTCTGCCTATGCTGCCGGAGGCGTCTGAGTATTTTATTCCGTTGATTTTCTCCTTAAGTGTGATCGCCGTGATTTACACTTCGCTGGTTGCTTTGGTGCAGGAAGATATAAAGAAGTTGATTGCTTATTCGTCCGTGGCAAATATGGGTTTTGTGACTATCGGAATTTTCTCCGTGACGACGCAAGGGATGCAGGGCGCGATGTTTCAGATGTTATCTCACGGCATTGTCGTCTCCGCGCTTTTTCTTTGCGTTGGTGTTGTGTATGACCGTCTGCACACGTTGGAAATAGCGCGGTATGGTGGTTTGGTGAATAATATGCCACGCTATGCGACGGTCTTTATGATTTTTATGCTGGCATCCATTGGGTTGCCGGGTACATCTGGTTTTGTGGGCGAATTTTTGGTTTTGATTGGTGTTTATCAGGTGAGTACGCTTGTGGCTTTTCTTACGGCAACGGGCGTGATTCTGGGAGCCGCTTATATGTTGTATCTGTATAAGCGTGTTGTTTTCGGTGAACTGACAAAAGCTGATGTCAGAGCTATGACGGACATAAATGCTCGCGAAGTCGCCATTTTTGTGCCGTTGATCGCGCTTGTCTTTTGGATGGGAATTTATCCGTCCAGTTTTATCAACCCGATGGCTCCTGCGATTGAAAAAGTTATCACACGCTACAACGATGCCAATGCAATCAGTATTCCGCAGGGAGCATATCCATGACAGTTTTTATAGCTCTCGATCTGACGGCAATTATTCCTGAATTGATGCTGGTGTTGACTAGTGTTGTTGCGGCGTATTATTATCTCTGCATTGTCAAGTTTAGGGTAACGTAATGCAATCTATCAATATTGTTGAACTGGATACGGTCGGCAGTACGAACGATCACGCTCGTCAGTTGGCAGAGGAGGGTGCTGCGTCCGGTACGGTTGTGTGGGCGCATAAGCAGACGGTAGGCAGAGGAAGGCAGGGGAATTTATGGGTAGGTTCTGTTGGGAATCTTTTTATGAGCATGATTCTGCGTCCCCATACAGACGGCGAACATATCGGACAATTGTCGTTTTTATCCGCCGTTGCACTTGCAAATGTTTTGGAGACGCTTCTTCCTGAAACGGCGAAAATAACCTTGAAGTGGCCAAATGATCTTCTTATCAATCGAAAAAAGGCCGCTGGTATTTTGATCGAGACGGAAAGCTGTGGAACTAATCCGCCGTGGGTGGTGATCGGGATCGGCGTGAATATCATCGATGCTCCTGAAAAAGCTATTTCGCTGTACGATGTCGGCGTAAAAGATTGCGAACCAGGCGATGTTCTCCAACTTATTGCCAGAGAGATAATGTTACTTGCTGAGCAGTGGGAGCAGGATGGTTTCGATCCGATCCGGGAGGCATGGCTGATGCGTTCTTGCAAGCAGGGGGAACCACTTACGGCGAGGCTGCCGAAAGAAACGCTTACAGGGACTTTTGGCGGGCTGGATCATACGGGAGCTTTGCTCCTCACATTGCCTAACAAACAACGGAAGGTAATTACTTCTGGAGAGGTTTTTGAATGAAAATGTTATCGCCTGACTTTAAAATGGCACCGGACGTGATTTATTTTGTGCCTCTTGGAGGTTGCGGGTTTTTCGGCGCGAATATGGGGCTTTACGGTTATCAGGGTCAGTGGATCATGGTTGATTGCGGTATGGGTTTTGCCGATGATTCCATGCCCGGCGTGGAT
>JAGLRU010000455.1 GCA_023136145.1 Alphaproteobacteria bacterium | reverse complement strand
TTCAGCTTGAAAGTGCGGGTATGCGCGATCTCTGTCGTCAGATGAATGTGAATAATTTTGATCAGATCAGTGCTATCGTGGCACTCTTTCGCCCCGGTCCGATGCAGAATATCCCGAAGTATCTGGCGAACCTCAAAAACGCGAAAAAAATTGACTATATGCACCCGCTTTTGGAACCGTTGCTTAAAGACACTTACGGCGTGATGATCTATCAGGAACAAGTGATGCAGGCGGCGCAGGTGCTGGCGGGATACTCGCTTGGCGGAGCTGATTTATTGCGCCGTGCTATGGGTAAAAAAATTAAATCGGAAATGGATGCCCAGCGCGAAATTTTCGTTAAGGGTTGTAAAAAAGTAAACGACATCAGCACCGATTTGGCGGAAACGCTTTTTGATACTATCGCTAAATTTGCTGACTACGGTTTTAATAAAGCGCACTCGGCAGTTTATGCTTATATTGCTTTTCAGACTGCGTATCTTAAATGCCATTATCCAGTAGAGTTTATGGCGGCGACGATGACGCAGGATATGAGTAATACGGACAAGCTTGCCGTTACGCGGCAAGAATTGCAGTCGATGAATATCACGCTGTTGCTGCCGGACATTAACATTTCTCTTCCGCGTTTTTCGGTGGAAAAAATGCAGGATGGGACAAAGGCAATCCGGTATGCGCTGGCAGCGTTGAAGGGTGTTGGTGAGACTGCGATGCGGGGTCTTGTTGCTGAACGTGATAAAAACGGCTTGTTTAAGGATTTGTACGATTTTGCGCGAAGGTTGGATAGTAAAGCACTTAATAAGCGTCAGATGGAATCTTTGGCGCAGGCGGGTGCGTTCGATAAGATGAACAAAAATCGTGCCCAAGTGTTGGCATCTGGTGAAATACTGTTGAAATATGCCGCTGCCACCACAGAAGAAAAGAAAAGCGGACAGGCAAATCTTTTTGGTGGGGAGCAGCAGGAGCTTCCGGCACCGGAATTATCAAAGGTTGAAAAATGGGAGCCATTGGAATATTTGCGACATGAATTTGAGGCGGTTGGGTTTTATTTGTCATCTCATCCGCTCGATAATATGACGGCGCAATTAGATAGGTTGCGTGTTGTGCCTTCGTCCAAGGTCATGGAAGCTTTACAAAAAAGCCCGACTAGCCGTTTGCGTATGGCTGGGATCGTTATCAGGAAGCAGGAACGTACATCCCGGAAAGGCAACCGCTTCGCTTTTGTGCAGGTGTCTGATTCTTATGGCGTTTACGAGGTGACACTTTTTTCGGAGTTGCTGGCACAGTGCCGTGAACTACTTGATGCAGGAACGCCTATTCTGTTCTCTGTGGACGCTGATAAAAA
>JAGLRU010000454.1 GCA_023136145.1 Alphaproteobacteria bacterium | reverse complement strand
AGATCGACATCGCGGATGGGATCAAACAAGTCACTGTGAGAAGGAGGAAATCTGAAATCCCACCATTCTTCTGGATACGGCAGCAGTTCACGCCCTGCCTCCGCCGCAGCCTGCATCATTGATTCTTTCAGCACACTACGATTGGCAAGAATGCGTTTGTTGCGAGCTTCATCATCGCTAAAATGGATATAGTTGCGAGCGGCAGGATTATTGGTGCGTTCCTCCGTCATAGAATCAAACCGCGTGCCCATATCAATCTCTTCGCCGTTCCCGTCCACCAGAATAATATCAACCGCCATACCACGCGGATGGCCGCCGTCGCCGGGCGTAGAGAGCAAACGTGGCTCCTCCAGCCATTGCGGATTCGCCTTTACAATCTCCGTCTCGCCCATCAATGCTTGCGCTTCGACAGGTCTCAAGCAATCCTTAATCTCAAAACTCCAACTGGTCCTGTCAAAGCACAGTCTGGAAGCAGCGAGGACGATGTCCACCAGATCGCGGTGCCCCCACATTTTTGCATCTGGACGGTAAATGGAAGTCTTGAACATATTGTCTGGATGAAGAGGCTGTGCATAGACAAGATCAACCTTGATCGGATGCGTGCCAGTGAAGTCGTCGAACGCAATTAGTTCGGAGGAGACAATACGTTTAAGAGCTTTTGATACGATCATGATGTAACTGTAATACAATTATTAGTCAAAACTAGCAAGCAATTTATCAATATCATCCTGCGAGGAAGCTTCGCTACCAATCTGAGGACCTTGTAGCAAGCTTTTTTTGTCATTGTCAGTTATTTTTGACTCCAGCTCTTCCCCGCTATGACCAAAAGCATTGATGATTTCCGTTACCTTGGCCTCAATATGCTTCAGGGTTTTCACAACCTTGGTTATGCGCTGCCCTGTTATGTCCTGAAAGCCGCAGGCTTCGTAAATTGAAGTTACAGCATTCGCTAGATCGTCGCTAACGGGAGATGTCAGGCTGTCTGCAACTTTTTCGATCTTTTCACAAGCATCCATGATAGTGCCTGTAGCTGAGGCTGTTTCCTCGACTACGGCATCCAATTCATCTGCCGCCGTTGGGATATGATGATGGCTGATTTCGATGGAGCGCATGTGCGCCAACTCGGAGCGCATGTTCTCAATATATGAGACAAGCGTACTCAGTTCATTATGCAATTTTGCTGTAGGTTCGTTGTTCTTGTCTATGGAGCCAAGTACTGTACGAATAATCTCCACGACTTCTTTGCGGGTATAAGCACGATCCTTTAAATTTTCGGCTGCAGCTTGCTGTTGAGCATCCATATTATTTTCCTGTTTCAGAATTCACCCAACACGCTGGTCAACTTGGTTTTGAGCGTATCGGCGTTGAAAGGCTTAACTATATAATTGTTGACACCTGCTTCGCGAGCGGCCAACACGTTCTCAGTTTTGCTTTCTGCGGTAACCATGATAAATGGTACCTTGTTGCCACTGCCACGCACCTTTTTGAGCAAATCGATACCAGTCATCGGCTCCATGTTCCAGTCTGAAATAATCAGACCGTAGTTTTTCGCGCTTATCTTTTCAAAAGCCATTCCACCGTCCGTCGCTTCGTCAGCATTGTTAAAACCCAGCTGCTTCAGCAAGTTTTTAATGATCCGTATCATTGTCTGATAATCATCGACAACTAGAATGTTCATATCCTTATTGACTGCCACCATGTCAGCCTCCTTAGTGTAAAATAGAGGAAAATAAAAAACTCTCCTTCAGGTATCCTGCCTTACGACCAGTTAAGCAAGAGTAAATTTTATATTTATAGCACAATTTCTAGTTGTCTTTTGACATAGATCAACGGAATTTCTCATTCCATCACGGATTCATTTTATAGGAAGGCGTTTTATTTTTTCCGGCAGACTGGGGAGCTTGCGTTGTTCGGCCAATTGAATTGTTACCTGTCGAGCTTTTTCTGGATCCATATTAGCGAGAATCGGGGAGCTTTTGCGTTCGCTCATCTTGCTGATAACGGACAGCATCACTTCCATTTCCAGCGTATCAAAAATACGCGCCGCCAATTTCGGCTTCATGTTTCCGTAGATTTTAACCAAACTGTCGATGCGCTCGTCCTGAATAGTCTGTTGCCTGTTAAGCAGTTCTTCCAACTCACTTCTGATTTTATTAAGTTCGGCGACCTTCCGATCCACCTCTCCTTCAGCAGCTCTTAGCAGAGCTTCCTGCTGTCCAATTTTCTTTTCACGCTTGTCAAGTTCATCTCTCCGTTTGGAAAGTGATTGCAGCACTTCAAGTTCGGCAGCACTAAAGGCACGTTCACCGTAAGGAGATGTCGGCATTTTCTTTTCTGGAGTTGATGTCGTTTCTGAAGCATCTTTTTTGGTCGGAAGCGGTGTTTGGTCGGATATTTGTTCGAATTTCTGCCCTGACGGGTTGCTTTCAGCTACAGAAATCCGTGCAGGAAAACTGGCAATATCAACAATCCGAAGCACAACCGCAAATACGAAAACAGTCATCAGGATTGTGAAAATGTTGAAGCTTTTAAAAAAATTCATTATATCATGCTCATGATTGCTGTTTTGTCCTGATAGCTTCCAGAAGGTTTTTTTCTGCGCGAGTTCTTGGCTGAATATCTAACTTCGATGCTTCAATACTGTTTTTATTTGTAACAACTTTTCGGCTCTTTTCCGCCAATGACTGGAGACGGTTGGCAAGGTCGTCGCCTGCCTGAATCATAATCTCTAGTTCATCGGACAGTGCACGCGACCTGTTTATTTTTTCCTGCAACGAATCTCCGCTGCCGACAGCCGTTTCTCTGAAAGACTTTATGGATGCATCGGCTTTCGCGGAAGCTACGTTCAGACTCTGGATCAAGATTTCAAATGCTTTGCGGTCAGCACGCATTTGAGTGAACTGCCGAGATAAGCGGAAGCAATAGAAAATAGTAACACCAAGTGCAGTCAAAAGCGCAATGTCGAAGAATAAATTAATAAAAGGACTCATTTTTTAAGGTTCCTCGACTTCTATCGGCTCGATATATTCTTCGATGCTGCAAGCTATCAGGTCTTTTTTCTGGCCAATTTTCGCCATAAACATCCCCTTATCGCCAACACGCATTTCAATCAAGTCATCTGGACGAGTATTGAGCATTAAAACAGATCCCGGTTTCCAATTGACTAGATTGTTCAGCGGAACGGTGGTCTCACCGAGGATCGCCGACAAAAAGACGTCGGTTTGATAAATTTCGCGAGTCAAATGGTTTTCCCAGATGGCATCGCGGCCAAATTTTTCACCCATAAACATCTGTAAAAGAAGTTCACGGATCGGCTCTAGCGTTGCATACGGTATCATAATTTCAATGCGGCCAGACCTATCGCCCATATCAATACGCAAGCGCACCAAAACCCCTGCGTTATTGCCTTGTGTGATGGTCGCAAAACGCGGGTTTGTTTCAATCCTTTCCAGCCTAAAGCTGACCGGAGACAAAGGATCAAACGCAGATGACAGGTCATTCAAAACAACATGCACCATACGTTCAATCAGCTTGGTTTCAATTGTCGTGTAGGGGCGACCTTCCACTCGAAGCGCGGACGTACCGCGTCGCCCACCAAGCAGTACATCAACGATGGCGTAGATAAGAGCACTGTCAACCACCATAAGCCCGTGATCGTCCCATTCCTCAGCGTTGAAGATACTTAGCATCGCAGGCAGCGGAATAGAGTTGAGATAATCTCCGAAACGTACCGAGGAAATATGATCTAGGCTGATCTCCACATTATCGGATGTTAGATTACGTAGGGATGTTGACATCAGCCGCACCAAACGATCAAAGACGATATCCAGCATCGGCAGACGTTCGTAATTAACGAGTGCGCTGTTGATAAGCTCCATAATGCCGGTTTTTCCGCCATTGCCAGAGGAATCGTCAAATCCGAGCAGGCTGTCGATTTCGGTCTGATCGAGGATACGTCCATCATCCGCAGTCTTGACTTCCTCAGAAGAGTCATCAGTAGCGTTCTCGGGAGCAGCGTCCACCGGCTGCTCCGGCTCCGACGCATTGTCGTCGTCAGCAGCCATGGCTTCCCATTCGGCCATCATTTTGGCTTCTTCTTCGCTTTGCGGATTTTCTTTTGTTTCGCTCATTGCACTAATATCTCTTGAAAGAGGACATCACGAACCTTAACATTTGGAGCCACCGCACGGACTCGGTTCAGAAGCTCTATTTTCATGCGGTAAATGCCGGAAGTTCCGCGCAAGTCTGAAACGCGTAGCTCCCGCAGATACATCTGAAATTGATCCACCACGCGAGGCATAAGAGGCTCTATCTTTTTCTGTTCTTCAGCATCCTCCATCTCCAACTTGACGGCAATTTTCAAAAATCTTGGTTGCTTGCCGGCACTGTTCAAATTAACGATGATGTCCTCCATTGTCAGGAAAGTTCCCGGAAAGTTTGCATTTTCAGCGGCAGCTTGTTCTGTGCATTCGGCGAAATCTTTGTCCCCCTCCTTGACGTTTTCACATGCGAGCGGATCCTTCGGAAAAATTTTGTCAAGAAAGCCTAAGAAGTAGGCACCGCTTCCAAGAGTAATGATAAGTATGAGCGGTATAACGATAAATAGAAGGATTTTTTTAGTGGTAAACCTGTGGGAGACTTCCGCATCTCCCTCTCCTTCAGCAATGGATTCTTCATCGTCCGTTTTTTCTTCAGCATCCTTTATGCCCTTAGAATCTTTAGAGTCCTTGTCATCCTTAGGCTTGTCGTCTTTTTTGGCTTTTTTATCTTTGGCCATGATACCCCACAATTATGGCAAATCTATTCTTGAAGACTCTCTCTCCAAAAATCCCCAATAAAACCCTACACATATCGTGCCATGCTTTATAGATGCTGTCATTTGATTTTTATAAAGTAAACTATCAAAGAGCCGTAAAGGTAGGTTTATGGGTAATAAATGCCCAGCTCCCGCCTCTGAAATTAGATTTTCTTGACTCCCTACACTAAAAAGTTCTATAAATTCAACAGTTTTACTGAGGCAGAACTCTCCAGAGATATTTGGAAGTTAAGCGCTCTGCGTTCCACGGTCGGCGAAGTTACGCTCACCGTGGCGAAATAGTTTTTGAGGAAAGACAATGTTTGAAAATCTAACGAACAAACTTGGCGGCATTTTTGATGGACTAAGAAAACGCGGTGCTCTTCGTAAAGAAGACATAGATGCAGCATTGCGCGAGATCCGCATCGCCTTGTTGGAAGCAGACGTTGCCCTCCCCGTAATTGGAACTTTTATCGAAAAAGTATGCATCGAAGCAACTGGTGAAAAAGTATTACGATCTGTTTCTCCTGGGCAACAAATCGTCAAAATCGTCCACGACACGCTTGTGCAGACTCTCGGTTCCGAAAATTCAGAGCTAAACCTTAACGCCACACCCCCTGCCGTCATCCTGATGACAGGGCTGCAAGGCTCCGGCAAGACCACTAGTGCCGGAAAGCTCGCCAAACTTCTAAATGAAAAACAGCGAAAAAAAGTCCTGCTCGCCTCACTTGATGTCTATCGTCCTGCAGCGCAGGAACAACTGGATATCCTTGCCAGACAGATTGATGCAGGTTCTCTGCCTATCGTCAGCGGAGAAAAGCCGCTGGAGATTACCAAACGCGCTATCGAAATCGGACGGTTGGAAGGTTACGATGTTGTTATCCTCGACAGCGCTGGTCGTTTGTCGATGGATAACGAATTGATGGCGGAACTAGCGGCTGTTCGCGACTTTGCTCATCCGATAGAAACCCTGCTTGTTGCGGATGCCTTGACGGGACAGGATGCCGTCAATACTGCAAAGAATTTTAATGAGAAAATCGGTATCACCGGCATAATCCTGACTCGCGTGGACGGCGATGCACGCGGTGGAGCTGCACTCTCCATGCGCTCTGTCACTGGCAAACCAATCAAATTCCTCGGAACGGGAGAACAACTAGACGCCATTCAGCCTTTTGACGCAGGACGCATCGCAGGACGTATTCTTGATATGGGCGACATCGTCAGCCTTGTTGAAAAAGCTACCGAGAACATCGAAATCGAAGATGCAAAGCGCGCCGCAGAGAAAATGATGAAAGGCAAGTTCGACCTAAGCGATTTCCTTGGGCAACTGCGCCAGATGCAAAAGATGGGTGGAATCTCTGGACTGATGAGCATGATGCCCGGTATGGGCAAAATCAAAGGCATGATGCAAAACACCAACGTTGATGACAGCATCCTAAAACATCAGGAAGCTATTATACTGTCAATGACGTTTCGGGAGCGCGTCAAACCGGAAGTTCTTAACGCCTCACGCCGCAAGCGCATTGCAGCAGGTTCTGGCACGACTGTGCAGGAGGTAAACCGTCTGCTAAAGCAGTTTCAAAATATGCAGACGATGATGAAACGTATGAACAAAAAAGGCGGCAAGGGGATGGCGCGCGGGCTAGCCGGAATGCTCGGCGGAGGTGCTATGGGTGAGATGGAGGAAATGGCAAAAAAAATGGAATCGCAGAGCGGCAGTATTCTCGGCTCCAACCCGTTTCCATTGAGTGACAAAAAATGAAATAAGAAATAGGATTTGAGGCGTAAAGGTTGCAGCCTCATGAAATTTGACAGGCAGCCGGACAAAACTGAATAAATGGAGAAACACTGATGCTAAAAATTCGCATGACCAGAAGGGGCGCAAAGAAAAAGCCCTACTATCAAATCGTCGTCGCAAACTCTCGCGCACCGCGTGATGGGAAATTCCTTGAGAAACTTGGTAATTATGATCCAAAATTGCCTCGCGATGACATTAATCGCGTGAGACTAAACGCAGAGCGCATCAAATTTTGGCTCAGCAAAGGCGCACAGGTATCCGATCGTGTGGCGATGTTCATGGGAAAAGCTGGAATCATCCCGATGCCAGCTCGCAAAAACAATCCGAAAAAAGGTATTCCAAAAGCAAAAATGACCGAGCGCAAAAAAGTCAGGGAAGAAAAAGCAAAAGCAGCCATGACCGCTGAAACTCCGGCTGAGACTGCTGCTGAAACTCCGGCTGAAGCTCAAGGTTAATCACACATGCAAGACAGAGAGGCTGTATCTCCCGAACTCGTCTGCATGGCTGAAATTGTCGGCGTACATGGAATCAAGGGCATACTGAAAGTAAAAGTTTTCGGCGATACTCCTGAGAAATTAATGGAGTATATGCCTCTCTGCGATACCACCGAAAAAAGAAAATTCAGTTTCCTGACCTTCATGCCACACAAGAATATTTATCTGGTGACGCTAGAGGGAATCGCGGATCGCACCACAGCTGAAAAACTGCACGCCACAAAGCTTTACGTTTCCCGCGAACGCCTTCCTGAAATTGATGATAAAGACACATGGTATAATGTTGATCTAGTCGGACTCACGGCGAAAAATCCAAATGGAGACGTACTAGGTAAAGTCCTTAAAGTGGCAAACTTCGGCGCAGGTGATCTGTTAGAAATAATCCCCTCAAAAGGAACCAGTTACTACGTCCCCTTTACAAAAACCGTCGTACTAAAGGTGGATATGAAAAAACAAGAAATAACCGTTGATGTCCCAGAAGGGTTGCTGGATTGAAGGATGATTAGACGTTTTACTTACGTTTTAAATATTTTTTACTGCCAAGATGCCAAATTTTTTACACTTAATATTTTGGCGACTTTATTGCGCATACCAGATGCTGCTCGAAGCCTGTTCTCGCGAAGGCAGGGGCGGTATGGCGTAAAGGAAATATCTATCAGAAAATTTAGAAAGGACTATAAGATTGCAGGTATAAAGAATTCTTTTAACCTTACGCATTGTTCATTTCTATCTCATTATACTATGTTTTGCTGAAAAATACGGCTTTCATATCGAAACTGAGATGTTATTGAAAAATTGACAGAACGTACGTTATTTATGATACAAGATATTCGTGAAAATATGCGCCCGTAGCTCAATTGGATAGAGTGTTGGCCTCCGAAGCCAAAGGTTGTGGGTTCGACTCCCGCCGGGCGCACCATCTTTGACTGAGGGGTAGATAACCCCTCCAAAAGCGAGAATGGCATTGACTTTGCGGGAGTTCTAAACCCCTTGTTTCGGGTGTATGGAAGTTTGTCAGCAAAAACGAGTTTTAGGACAGCTTTTTTGTCTTCAATGCGCTTGGAAGCCCATAGTTTATGCGGATTTCCGAGAAATTCCATCGCAGTTCTAAAAGTTTGATCGAAAGGTTGCAACGAACGCCCACAATTAGCAATTTTTTCACTTAAACCTACTTTTTGTACTTCAAGTTTACGTATCTTGTTCTCATAAGCTGTGATTAAAGTATGACTATCAGTTTCCACAATACGGTCTAAAAACTGTTCTGTTTTGCGCTCAATTTTGGTCAACTCGATTTTAATAGAATCGCCTTCTTGTTTAATGCTCCCTCAGCTTTCTTTCCACAAATCCTGAAATATGTCTGCTGCTATAAAGAAAAGTTCCGGTGTCGGGTTCATATCGGTGAGTAACGTCTCAAATTCACCTTCTATGATGTCTTTGCGAATAGATTTTCCGTATTGACTGCATTTCTTTCCATCAGGTTTGTTTTGGCATAAATAATAAGCGTAACGCCCGCCGGTGCCACGTGACCAACAAGAGGTCATGGGCTTGCCACAGCATCCACAGGTCACAAAACCGCGCAACGGAAAATCCGCGTGAATATCTTTGCGGATTGGTGCGTGAACAGTGCTTTTCAAGCGTTGCTGTATTTTTTGGTAAGTATCAAAGCTAATCAGCGGCTCATGCTTGCCGGGTTGTAAAGAAAGATTCCATTTAGGCACGTCGATATATCCGGCATAAAGCGAGCGTTCCAGCATGTTCTTAACGACCTGCAAGTGAACTTTGCCGTTTCGTTTTTTATCGTATGAAAAAGCCGTTTGGGATTCTAAAAAGCGTTGTACTTCAACTTGTGTTCCGAAACGACCGGAAGCGTATCCTTCTAAAGCTTCTTTTATAATGGAGGCAATCGGTTCGTCCGGCACGATTATTTTACCGTGGTCAGGCTTATTCTCATAGCAATAACCAGCAGGTGCAGGAAAAACCCAATAGCCATTCATCACACGGGCACGCATTCTATTTTTGACTTGCTCAGTGTTTTTTTCACGCTGGTGAGCAGCAACAGAGGCTAACAGGTGTTCAACAAGACGAGAGTCGGAATCTTCTCCAAACTCAATGGAAGGACTTTCCAGTTTTCCACCAGCCGCATCAATTGCCGTGCGCAGATATATATGAGTCTCAATATCCCGCGCCAAACGGCTAATATCATCAATAATGACGATATGGTCTTCTTTTTTGTTCTTTTTGAGAAAGGAAAGCATTTCCTGCATTTTTGGTCGATCCATAAGTTTTCCGGTAATACCTTCCTCATGAAACACGTCCAAAACTTTATAGCCTTTGTGTTTGGCGTACTCACGACAGCGGGTTTCCTGTGAGCCAAGGCCGTGACCTTCTTTAACCTGTTTGGGACTGGACACACGACAATAGATAATGGCTTGTTGTGACATGAAATTTTCCTATTCGCTTTCGGCTTGTTTTGCGCCGTTAATTTTATTCGTTGCTTTGGAATTTTTTGATTTTATCAGAACGCCGGACTCTTTCCTAGAGTCCCGCTTTTTTTCTTCTACAGCTAATTGTACTGGATGAATGCCAAAAGCACTGTCTACAAAACTTTCCATGATTGTGGCAACTGTGCGGACAAATTCATCTTTTCGTGCTTCGCTCCATCCTGTGTTTTTTAAATGTCTTTTGTATTTTTCAATGTCTAAAGACATAGTTTTCCTCCTATACAAAAACAGTATTAAGCTGCTTTTACATTCTTAAAAAGTTTCAAATGTTCAAAAATATTTTATCAGTAAACAAGGCTGCGCATGGGCGGCTTATAACCCCAATTTATTTTAGACGCAATTCTTGTGTTGATGTAGGCAACATAACAGAGAATGAATCTGTTTTCCAGAAAAATATGAATTAATTCCTTTTTTTATGTTTGGTTCATGGGATTTAAGCTCAAACCAAAAGGAACAGCATGTTCAGTTTGCGCTTGCTCAGAGGGAGAAAGCATCTCTGTTTCATCCGTCTTTCCTTCCATTTTTATATGAAAGTATTTCAAAAATTCTGATTGCGATTGTGTGTTATCGGATGTGTTCATATAAAGGCGCATTTCATCTGATTCCTCATTACTCAATTCATCAAATATATTCTGCAATTCATCTTTATCAGGCAAATTGTCAGGATCGCTCATACGGTCTTTAGCATTTTGCAACGTCCCGTCCCGATAGGCTTCAACTTTTTCTTTCTTGTGTTGCACCCGATCAAAACCGTTATTCACACTTTTGTATTCTTCCCATGACGGATGATGTGATTGCCATGTAATGGTAGAGGTTTCCTGTATCGAGAGCGCATGACCGTTTTCTGTATAAGCTGCATCATTTTTGCCGCGATATACCCGTGTACCGTCATCAAGCCTATAGGCTCTATCTTCAATATCTGTCATGCGTTTTTCAAGAATACTGATACGTTGATCCAAAGAAGCAAGTGTTTTGATAATAGCATTATCAATCTCTTCAATTCGTTCCATCACATCGGCGTAAAGTGCCGCATAGACCGGATCGGTCAGCAATAAAATATCCAGAAAACTTAAACTTTCACGTGATTTTTTGCCTTTTCTTTCTTCAAGAGAATCGTGTCCGGCTTCCGATAAAAATCGTTTGATCCGTCCAACATCACGTCCGGCGATTTCATTATTGTAATCGCGATTATCTTCTTCTGCTTTCTTTTCGCGGTCTGTTTCTGTTTTATCTGTCATAATCAGTCACTCTTTTTCTTTAATCTGCCGCATTTTAATTGCGGAAGACCTAGCATGATTGTTGACGGAGTATGGTCAGGGTTTTCCTGCACAGCTTTTTCTATTTCCATGATCCGCTTGTTTGGATTTTCAAAAAACCAGTCTGTATAACATTGGCCTGTTTCTTTGTCATAGATAGAGATAGTGTGACCAATAGAAATAGCAGCACCAGTGTAAAAAGCATCCCGTTCACTTTTCGGGAAATCCAGTAAATCACTATTTTTGAAATTTTCTGACATAGCTGGTGTATTTGAAAAAATACACATCACACCCAACAACAAAAGAAGAAAGCTTGCTTGTAACCCTTTGATATTCATAGCTTTACCCTCACATTAAGGGAACCCTTCTTTTGCCATTTCAATCATAATGTGTTCTAATAAGGTAACAAACAATTTATGGGGTCTACAGCGGGTAGGCGCTTGGATGAGATAAAAATTACGGAATTCTGTAACAAGGGTTCCCTTTTGCGCCAGAAAACGCGATGGACAGGAGGGTTCCCATGAAGATTGGATATTTACGTGTTTCTACCGAAGATCAAAATCATCAACGCCAAATTGACAGTTTAAAAAACATTTGTGACGCATTTTACACGGAAACTTTATCTGCCACGAACAAAAAACGCCCAGTTTTTGAGAAGATGCTCCGAAGACTAAAACTTGGTGATACGTTGGTCGTTCATGATCTGGATTGTGCCTTTCGTAGCACCATTGATGCCTTAAGCCATGCTGAACGTTTGCGCGAACGAGGCGTAAAATTTCAAATCCTTTCATTGAATGTTGATACTAGCACCCCAGCAGGTCAGCTTGTTTACACTGTAATGGCTGCCTTTGCTCAATACGAACGCCAGTGCCTTTCACAACGTACCAAAGAAGGCATGGCAGCCGCCAAACGCAGAGGAAAACATGTAGGTAGACCGCCTAAGAAAAAGCCTTATAACAATAAGTTATAAGGCTTAGTATTTAGCAATCATCATTTTCTTATTTGCAGAATTCCTGATTTTTTAACCATTCCATAACATGACTATGATAAGCTGGATTCTCGAATTGAATACATGCTCCTAGAATCTGTAGTAAAGGCAAACGTCTGGAATGTAAGAGTGGTCGTTGGCTTGATTGATCTGGCTTTAAGATATGAGAAATTGCTCTGTTGTCAGGGTCACGTACGTAATCATGCCAATGAGACATGTACAAGGTAACAGAGACTCCCATAATATCCATCACATTAATCGTATCAAGAACTTGATTGCTAGCTTTTCTTCTGGAAATACCGGAAAGATAACATTTCAGGGCGTGCCAAAATATCAAGTAGTTTTCGGAATCCTTAAAATAAGAGTCGGGAAGTGCCGTAATGAGACTCTGTGTTTTTGGGGAGATCAGTTGCATGAGATTTCTCCTTTCCGTAGTAAATTGACCAGAAAATCACTGAAGGTTTCAGTAAGGAGATTGTGCCTTTTATTATCCCATTTGTCAAACCATTTAGGATAAATTAATTTGTATCTAAGGATGATTCATCCAAAATCTTTTGTCTGTACTGTCGCCGTTCTCTATTTCTCATGATCTGAAAAATTTCTTTGCACAAATTTTCTCCCAAACTGTCAAGAAGTTCTCGTTCTTTTTGCTCATGCACCATTTTCCGAGTTGGAGGAAGAATTTCAGATTTATCTATTTTATGATATTTAGCGTTTGTTCTTGCTGCATCGACAAGTTTTGAATCTAACTTACGTAATTGCTCAAGCGTCAAAACACCGGCCTTAATATATTTGCCATAGACACGCTGAATGAAATCAAGAGGATTTTCTTTCCGTGGTTTCCATTTTTCAGGTGCTTTCTCAGGTGTCTCAAGATGGGATTTTTGAGCCAGTTTTTGTGTTGTATAAATTTCAGTTTTAATCTTTCCCAATAAATTCTTTCTTATTTCATCAGGAACGTTTGCTTCATTAAAAAGAGCATGAAGTTTTTCTTCTAAATCATCTACCAATAATCTTAGTCTAACATTTCTATCAGGCTTTTCCTTATGTTCTATTTCATCAATAATATTAAAAAATTCATCGCCTAATCTGTTTGCGATTATTTTAACATCTTCGGTATTTTTGTTTCTATTACGATAAAGCGATAAGCATTTATTAGAAACAACCTTTATCTTCTGAGTTTCAGAAAACTGCGAACGCTCTAATTTTTTGGAATATTCACATATTTTCTCAGCAAATTCTTTTATACGATTCCAAATCTCGGCATCATCAAGTTCACTTACCCCAAAAATGATCTGACGAAGCTCATTAAGTAAATCTTGATCCTTTGCCTCTTTCTTTAAGGTATCTAGCCGTTTTTTATGTACAGCTTTTGATGTCATTTTCTGTTACTCATGTTTAGCATATTAACATATTCCACAAGAGTTAATCCATAATTATTTTATCAATACTTTTCTCTTTTTTTCTTTCCTAAGTTCACATACCAAGTGCATAATTTTGTAACGCGTCTGTGAGCTTATCGAAGACCTCATTTGGTGAATTGTAACCCAGTGTTTTGCGTGGTCGA
>JAGLRU010000453.1 GCA_023136145.1 Alphaproteobacteria bacterium | reverse complement strand
ATTACCACCGCGGGTGATTTTAGTATCGGAACAACAGGAACCTTAACGACTGAATACAACGCGGGTACCCAGCAATACGTAATTGACATCACAGCCGCTAATTTTAATATGGCCTCCGGCGGAACCATTAACGTAAACTACAAAGGCTACTATCAAACCACAGGGCCCGGACAGGGGATAGATGCTGAATATGCCGGAGGCGCCGGACACGGAGGTGACGGAGGAAACGGCTCAGGCGGCGCGGGCGGAGGCGCTTACGGCTCTATAACCGAACCCGGCACAATAGGAAGCGGTGGAGGAAATGACGGAAGCTATGCCGGTGGTGATGGCGGAGGCGCGGTTAAGCTAGCCATTACAGAAACCACCACTATAAGCGGAACCATCTACGCTAACGGAGGAAACGGAACAGGGGATTCCAATGACGGTTCCGGCGGAGGTTCGGGAGGAAGCGTTTACATTACAACCGGTACTCTCGCCGGAGCGGGAACGATTACCGTCAATGGCGGTAATGGCTACGGTTCTGCCGGCGGCGGCGCGGGAGGAAGAATAGCCCTGTATTACACCACTGACAATTCCTCGCTTACCTCTCAGGCATATGGGGGAAGCCCCAGCGGAAGATACGGAGGAGCCGGAACAATCTACAAAAAACCCTCTTCTCAATCTTACGGGAATTTAATTGTTGACAACAATAGCCACAGCGGGGATAGAACACCTCTTCTTGCAAACGACTATACATTTAATGATGTAACTATCCAAAACAGCGCCAAGCTTGACGCTAACGGTTTCGATCTTACGATCCATGGTGACTTTACCAATTCAAGCGGAACCTTCACCCATTCCGATCAAACAGTAACCTTCGCCGACAACAGTCAGATATCCCACATCTACGGTGACATAACATTTTATGACTTTACCTGTACCACCGCGGGAAAAGAACTTCAATTAGAGGCCGCTTCAACAAAAACCATAGCCGGTACCCTTACATTAACAGGCCAGTCCGGAAATCTCATAACGTTTAACTCCACCGCTGCCTCCGCATGGAATTTAATAATGAACGGCACATACAATATAGGTTACATAGACGTAAGCTATTCGGACGCCTCAGGCGGAAAGACAATGTACGCAGCGGACTCAACAGACGGAGGCAACAACACAAACTGGTTATTTACAGGCGCTACAATAACATGGGACGGTTCATTCTCTACAAGCTGGGATACGGCGGCTAATTGGGA
>JAGLRU010000452.1 GCA_023136145.1 Alphaproteobacteria bacterium | reverse complement strand
ATGCTCTTATCGTTGTTGAAAAACGTGATGTGATGAAGGCATGGACGATTCTTTTATCTATCATTACTTTTTCGCTGGCGTTGCTTGGAACTTTTCTGGTTCGGTCGGGTGTTCTGATCTCTGTTCATAGCTTTGCTGCTGATCCTTCTCGTGGCGTGTTTATTCTGTGTATTTTGGCGGCTGTTACGGGAGGGTCGCTGATCTTGTTCGCTATTCGTGCGCACATGCTGAAGGATGGTGGGGTTTTCTCGCCGGTATCACGTGAGGGAGGATTATTGTTTAATAATGTTTTTCTTGCGGCTGTAACAGGTTCCGTATTTCTTGGGACGCTTTATCCGTTGTTTGCTGATGTTTTGAATCTTGGCAAGGTTTCCGTTGGGGCACCTTTTTTCAATGCTGTATTTATTCCGATGATAATACCGGCGGTGCTGGCGATTCCCATCGGGATGGCTTTGGCTTGGAAACGGGATGATCTTCAAAGTGTCCTGCGCCGTCTTAGAATTGCGGGTATTATCGCGGTATTGACGATGGCTATTGTCTGGCTGCTAACGTCTGAAATTTCTGGTCGGTTTGCGGGAGCTGCCTATATGGGACTGGCGGTATGGGTTTTCGCCGGATGCTTTACGGGATTATCTTTCCGCCGTATTTTGAAGTTGCCACTTTCATTCTATGGAATGATTATCTCCCATATCGGGGTGGCTTTGCTAATTGTCGGGATCGTTGGCTCGTCGCTGTGGAGGGTGGAGAAAATACAGATTATGCGGCTCGGAGAAACTGTTCAGGTCGCAGGATATGACTTGACGCTAAAGAGTGTCGAGGAAGGTCTGCAAGGGCATAATTATATATATTCGCATGGCGTGTTTATCGTGGAATCGAAAGGGGAGTTTGTCGCTGAAATAAAACCGGAAAAACGGCTATACGAGCAGCCGCCTATGCTAACGACAAATGCTGATATTCGCACAACTCTTGCTGGCAGTCTTTATGCTGTTATCACCGATATGGACGGCAAGGGCGGTTATATCGCCCGTCTTTATTATGATCCTCTTGTGGTCTGGATTTTTATTGGTGCGTTTTTTATCGCTGTGGGTGGGTTTTTATCATTGATAGCCTTGGTTGGGAGAAAGCGGAGTAACGCTTATGCGTAGCAAGTTAGCTTTTTTGCCGGTTGTTGTTTTTCTCGGACTTATGGTGGTTTTTGTTTATAGGCTGGCGTTGATTGAGCAGGGAAATATGCCGGATATGATTCCCTCTGTGATGATAGGCAAACCGGCTCCGGTATTCGATCTGCCTTCTCTGTTGGAAAACGGGCAGGGGCTGAAAACATCCGGATTGAAGGGGAAAGTCACTCTTATCAATTTTTTTGCTTCATGGTGTGTGTCGTGCAGGATTGAGCATTATTTTCTTAGTGAGATAGCCGGGAAGGGAGTCGTGCTAATTGGTATAAATTACAAGGATGCTCCTGCGGACGGACGAGTCTGGCTGGAGAGTCATGGGAATCCTTATGATATTGTGGTTGTTGATCGTGAAGGTCGGACGGGAATTGATTTTGGTGTTACAGGTGTTCCGGAATCTTATCTGATCGATAGGTATGGCATTATTCGTTATAAGCAGCCGGGACCATTTACTCTAGAGGATATACAGACGAAAATACTCCCTTTGATAACGGAGTTGAATAAATGAGAGCTTTTTTTATTATCGCCCTTTTGACAGTTTTTTTTGGAACTGCTGGAACGTCCTTTGCGGTGCGACCTGATGAAATGCTTTCCGATCCGGCACTGGAGGCACGTGCTCGAATTATCAGCAAGGATTTGCGCTGTATTGTATGCCAAAACCAGTCTATCGATGATTCTGACGCAGAAATGGCGCACGATTTGCGCGTACTGGTGCGTCAGAG
>JAGLRU010000451.1 GCA_023136145.1 Alphaproteobacteria bacterium | reverse complement strand
AGGGAGTCAAGCATATCTATCCATTCACCGATGAGAGCGTCGGCACGAAAGGAAAGGCTATTGATAGTGTAATTAATTCTTTCCCGTGTATCGCTATCGAGACTGTCTGCATCGTCTGCAAGTTTATCCCGTAGTTTTTTGATAAGAGCTATCATTGGACGGCGAAGGTCGCCAAGACGAAGACGCAGCGCATGGGCAGCTTCAAGCAGGCCGGGAAGTGGTGGCTGAACGCCGGTTTCGATAGAATAAAAGCTGTTTTGTTCTTTGTTTCGTGCCAGAACCTGTCGATGGCAAATAGCGAGGAAGGATTCCGCCGCTCCTTTCTGGTTATTCTCCAAAAGGCGGTTCCTCCATGCCGGAGCGGGCAGGCAACGCGCCGCTTCCACAAGATCATCAAGGTCTTTCGCCGCACCGTCATCATCCGCAACCAAGTCTTCAAGACGGCGGCGGATACCGCGTGCGCGTGTTCGTCTCTCGCTTTCTGTACCTAATAGCCAGCGGCGCAAATCTGCCGTCCATTTACCGTTTAGCTGCATATCAAATGCACTGTCAGCGGCCTCAAACAAGTGATGCCCCTCATCAAAAATAAAATGACCGGGCAGTGTGCCATCAGACCCGTTTGTAACGATCTGCTGCATAACAAGCGCATGGTTAGCGATAACAATATCGGCGCGTTTCGCTTTACGAACGCTTTTCTCTATAAAACATTTGTTGAAATGCGGACAGCCGGAATACACGCATTCGCCTCGGCGATCAGCAAACCTATAAATCCAACCTCTACCCAAAAGCCCCGCAAGCCAACCTGGGAAGTCTTTTCCGGCAAGATCACCGTCCTTCGTCACTGCCGCCCAGCGCAGCATTAATCCAAGCGTTGTGGCGGCTCCTCCGCCTGTTAGGATTCCCGGAGACTGCGCGGCATCCTCCAGATTAAGCAGACATAGGTAGTTCTCGCGTCCCTTGCGCGTTACCACCTTGCGGCTTTTGGTGACGGGATCATCGTAGAGACGGTCAAGTTCACCCTCGATTTGTCGTTGCAGATTTCGGGTGAAGGTCGATATCCAGACAGATCCGCCGTTTTTCTCCGCCCAGACAGTTGCTGGAGATAAATATCCTATTGTTTTTCCAACACCGGTTCCGGCTTCAGCCAGAATGACATTTGGAGTCCCTGCTTCATCATTCGGTGCGAAGGCCTCGGCGAGAGCTTGCGCGTATTGATTCTGCTCCGGTCGATCTTCCTTGTGCTGCTTTTGCAAAAGTTTGTGCAGACGATCAGACACTTCTTTTTCATCGACATCATGATGATCGGACGGAGGTTCCGGCGCATGTATCGACCATTCCGGCAGTTTGTCCCAAACACGCATAGCAACTTTAATTTCACTTCGCATCGGTGGCGTATCGCTGCGATCCAGCGCGGCAATAATAACGGGAGCCCATGGCCACCCTTCCTGTCCGGTATGGGCAGTTCCAGCCAGCCCCATCATCGCGGCGATGGCTGCTGGATTGCTTTTTTCTGTATGTCCCGGTGCTGTCAAATCGATCAGCAAATGTCGGATGCTATCACGGAGCGTCAGGCACTGATCTTCAGGCGTAGTGGGTTCGAGAAGGTTAAGTGCTCGCGCCAATCCGCGTGGTGTCGGAACGGAAAATTTTCCGGGACGGATAAAAGCAAACAGCTCCAGCACATCGTAGGCGTGAAACCGTTCTATACCAAGACGTGCTGCCAGATGCAGGGCATTACAGACGATAGGCATTTGCTTACGAACAAGCAGTCGCGCTTCCTGTTTTTCGATATTTTTTAGCTCACCATCTGGTGTCAGGCAAAACAGCCGATGCCCACCCATAACCAGCACTGGAGCCTGAGGAATAAGGAGGCGACGAGGTTGCGCCTGTTCTTTAAGAGCTTGAGAGGACATGTATCACTTATAAAGATATTATACGCCACCGTCACCCCTGACTTGTTCAATATTACAGATGCACTATTGCAACCTTTTGATTTATCTGGCAAATATGTTTGATATAGGTGAGGATTAAGAAATAATGTCAAAAAATAAAACAGAAGCTGTTACGGTCACAGACACTAATGATCTAATTAAAGCGAAGATTGAAAATCTAAAGCAGTTGGAAGAGCT
>JAGLRU010000450.1 GCA_023136145.1 Alphaproteobacteria bacterium | reverse complement strand
TTCATCACCTTCTGCACACCCACCAGCACTGAATCAGTCGGTGTACCACGAACGGAAACATGGGTTTCATCATATTCCCGAATGCGGAGAGGCATATGGATGGTCAAAGAATGAGACGCTGCCGAATGCTGATTTTCCGGTGCCACCACCCAGACATTCGGTGTGATCTTGCGCACAATTTCCTCAAGAACTTTTATCCCCTCCGAATGAATACCGTCATCGTTCGAAATCAGGATACGAGCCTTGGAAAGGTCTGTTGGAATTTTAAGCATTTTTACTCCTACCACTAGGCTCCAGTTTTGTTATCCCGCCCATATAGGGCTTCAATACATCGGGAATGATTACGCTGCCGTCCGGCTGCTGATAATTCTCCAGCACGGCGATAAGGCATCGCCCAACCGCAACACCGGAACCATTCAGCGTATGGACGTATCTTGTACTCTTGTCGCCTTCTTTCTTATAACGCGCCATCATGCGCCTCGCCTGAAAATCTCCGCAGTTCGAGCAGCTGGAAATTTCACGATATGTATTCTGCCCGGGTAGCCAGACTTCTATATCGTAAGTCTTACGTGCGGAAAACCCCATATCTCCAGTGCAAAGCGTGACAGTACGAAAGGCAAGATCAAGCTTTTTCAAGATGGTTTCAGCGCAATCTGTCATACGCTCATGTTCCTCTTCAGACTTTTCCGGCTCGGTGATGCTAACCATTTCCACTTTATAAAACTGATGCTGTCGGATCATACCTCGCGTATCCTTACCCGCCGCGCCCGCCTCTGAACGAAAGCAATGCGTCAACGCCGTAAGCCGTAAAGGAAGGTCGCCGATGGGAACGATGGAATCCCTAACAGTGTTAGTGAGGGGAACTTCTGCTGTAGGAATTAGCCAATGTCCCGTAGTAGCTTTAAAAAGGTCTTCGGCAAACTTAGGCAATTGTCCAGTACCAAACACGGCTTGATCCCGCACCAACAACGGCACTGAAAGCTCGGTATATCCATGCTCCTGCGTATGCGTATCCAGCATAAATTGCGCTATAGCACGTTCCAACCGTGCAATACCTCCACGAAGCAACACAAAACGCGAACCAGACATTTTCGCCGCCGTTTCAAAATCCATTCCGCCAAGACCCGCGCCAATATCGACGTGATCTTTGGGATTGTTCATCAGCTTTGGCTGCCCAACTTTTCGGACTTCTTTATTGTCTTCCTCGGAAGTTCCATCCGGCACCGTCGCATCGGGGAGATTTGGCAGCGTGCTGAGAAGTTTCGTCAGTTCCTCGCCACATTTTTTTTCTTCTTCCTCAATACTGGCAATCTTGCTTTTGTAACCGGCGACTTCCTGCATCAAAGCAGCAGCATCCCCGCCTTTGGATTTAATCATACCGATCTTTTTGGAGGCATCATTGCGTTTGGACTGCAACTCCTGCATTCCCGTTTGCAGGACGCGGCGTTTTTCGTCCATTTCGATAATTTTAGGTGTCTGCGGTTCCAGCCCACGCCGCTTCCAACCGGAATCAAAATGATCGGGCGTATCCCGAATAAGCTTCAAATCAAACATTTGTATTTCTCCCCAAACCGATTGTACGGCTTTACAGAGAAAAAAACAAGAAATCCAAATGTAATGTTAGTTTGTCTTTTTTTCTGTCATCCTCACAAGCCAGACGGAAATCTCGTACAGTGCCAGCAACGACACCGCCAACATGATCTGGCTCAGAATGTCAGGCGGAGTAACAACAGCAGCGAAGGTGAAAATCCCTACAATGGCATAACGGCGTTTTTCGGTCAGAGCCTTTGCACTCACCAGCCCGACCCTTGCCAAAAGTGTCAGCAAAACAGGCATTTGAAAGCAAAGGCCAAAGGCAAAAATGAGCTTCATGGTAAGAGAGAGATATTCCCCAACTCGCGCTTCAAGTTGAATCGGCAAGCCATTGTTTTGTGGAGCGAAACTTTCAAAACCGGCAAAAAATCTCCACGCCATAGGAATAACAAGATAGTAAACGAACGCAGCACCCAGAACGAACAAAACTGGCGTTGCTACAAGAAAAGGCAGGAAAGCCCTTTTCTCGTTTTTATAAAGCCCCGGAGCCACGAACATCCACACTTGCACAGCGATGATCGGAAACGACAAAAACCCGCCCGCAAAAAGTGCCAGTTTCATATAGGTAAAAAACGCTTCTGTCAGTCCGGTATAAATCAACCGCCGATTTTCTCCTTGAAGAACCTCAGCTAACGGCTTGACCAGAAAAGCATAAATATCGCTGGAAAATTGATAACAAAGCAGACTGGCGAAAACAAAAGCCGCAAAGGAATAAATCAGACGACGGCGCAGCTCAAGCAAATGCGCCACAAGTGCCATTTGAGTAGATTCCACGTTTTCAACCCGTTGAATCATTTTTCTTACTTTTAACTTCCGCTTTTATTTGCTTGTCTATCTCAAACTGCATGTTTTCACCGCCGGGTTTATTAGCTTCCCTAGCGATTTCATCCAGTTCACCTTCCATCATCACACCTTCTATCGATTTCTGAATATCAGCAGTTACCACTTTGATTTTTCTAATAACTTTTCCAGCTTTATAAAAAGTACGCGGCAAGTCTTTGGGGCCGATGACCACAATAGCCACAGCTAGAATAATTAGAAATTCAACCCCTCCAATGCCAAACAAGACTATTCAACCTTCGATTTATCTGGAAGCGTAGGCTTTGGAGGCTCCTCATTTTTATCCTCTTCGCCCTCTTTAAGACCATCCTTGAAATTACGCATTCCCTTACCAAGATCGCCCATAACCCCCGGCAATTTCCCAGCACCGAAAAGAACCAAAACAACGACTAAAATCAATAATATCTGTACAAAACTAATACTCATTATAACTATTTACCCTCCTGATGTTCAATATCTTCACCAGACGATTCCATAACAGAATCATCTTCCGAACCACCCAACAAGTCTTCATCAGTGACTTCGCCAGGATCGTGTTCTGCTCCTTCATCTTCAAACAAATCGGCTGGATTTGGAACCGTATCAATCGCCGGACGTTTGTCGAGAAGTCCGGCAGCCTTGAGATCACCAACTCCCGGCAAATCGGCAAGGCTCTCAAGACCAAAATGATCCAGAAAAGCCTTCGTAGACAGCCATGTTACAGGACGTCCCGGCACTTTACGACGCTTTCCCGACTTGACCCATCCTGCTTCCATCAGAGCATCAAGCGCACCGGAGCTAATTGCCACTCCACGAATATTTTCAATTTCAGCGCGTGTTACAGGCTGATGGTAGGCAATAACCGCCATTGTTTCCATCGCAGCGCGTGTGAATTTCCGAGGTTGTTCTTTTTCCGGCTTTATCCGCTCACCAAGATCAGTTGCAGTACGGAACGCCCAAAGACCGCCCCTCTGCACAAGATTAACGCCACTTCCCGCGTATTGTGCGCGAAGATGCTCCAAAATTTCTGGAATCAAAACCGCACGATCAGCGGAAAACCTTTCGGCAATAGTGCGCTCATCAACAGCCTCTGCCGACGCGAACAAAATAGCCTCCACAAGACGGATATCGTCCGGTGTCATACAGATATCAGATGGAACCGATTCTTCCGCATTCGATAGTTCAAGAATTTCCATTTCTACTTCTGCCATTTTTTCCTTTTATTCCCCTTCTTCAACTGTCGTCGATATACGCCGAAGATAAATCGTTTCGTAATTCTTTTCCTGTCGAATCTCGATCAGACCGCGCTTAACCATTTCAAGCGCACCTCCAAATGTGGATGCAACGGCAGAACGCCTGACGACACTTTCCCCGCTTCTGATACCAGGCAGAAACATAAATAGCGACACCCATTCATTCGGAATTTTGCCAAGCATATTTTCAAAACGTACCAGAGCGTCCTCCATCGAAAACAGACCTGCTGGATTGAGCTTATAAGTAGAATTTTGCTGCCTCAACTTGATGTCACCATAAGCTTTCAGCAAATCATAAAATGTCATCTCATACCTGAATACTGTCGGTGCACGGAGTCCTTCCGGTTCCCCACGACAAAACATGCCAAAGCCAAGACGTGGTAACTTGAACAGGGAATCCGCCGACTTGCGCATGGCTTCAAGACGACGAAGTTGAAACTGGAGCGCTTCAGCCAGTTCCATCGCAGACGGTTCTTCCTGCTTTAATTCCTCCTGCGGCACCAACAAACGAGATTTAAGATAAGCGAGCCACGCCGCCATCACCAGATAATCGGCGGCTATCTCAATCCGAAGTTCCCGCGCCTTATCTATAAACTCGATATACTGGTTAGCTAACGCGAGAATGGAAATTTTAGTCAAATCTACTTTCTGATCGCGCGACAAAGACAGAAGCATATCTATCGGGCCGTCAAAATCCCCCAAGCTAAGCAAAAGCTGCTCCCCATCGCTTCTCTCCTCAAGAATATCCTCTTCAAACTTAGGCTCTTCGATTTCTTTCGTCATACAGTTTCCAGTTTCTTAAAATCCGATGCTGATAGTTCATTCTGGAAAGCATCGACAGTGATGGTTTTCAGGGATGTTTTGCTGTTTAACAAGAAAATTTGCCCACGGATGGACACGGATAAACACGGATAAGAATCATTTATTTGCTCCATTTCTTTGTTAAAAAAAGACATCATAAAATTATCCTCTCCCATTCCAGTTTTGGTTTGGAAAAGTTAAGGATCAAGCCAATTTTTAAACCTGTTACTTTCAGATAGTTCAACATCTGACTTCTTTCACGATCATTAATTCTTTCAATTGCTTTTAAATCTACAATGACTTTATCAAAAGCAATCAGATCGGGGATATATCCGCCTACGTTGACATTTTTATAAACGATTTCATATCTGGGCTGCTGTTTACAAGGTATCTTTTTTATGCCGAACTCTACAATCAGGGCGTTCTCATATGGTTTCTCTAAAAAACCATGCCCAAGTTCGTTTAAAACGCTCATGGCGCAACCAATAATCTGGCGCGTTTCCTCCTTGAACAATAAAGTCCCATGAAATCCGTGTTTATCCGTGTCCATTCGTGGGGCTCATCCTTTTTCTTTTGCTCTACTACACACTCTCAAGAAACATTATTTCCAACCGCAGTTTTCTTGCAGAGGTTTAATGGCATTTTTTATACCGGATGTGTTGAAAACAGCAGTTATTGGACTTTCGCCATACGGAGTTACTTGAGCAAGAAATTTATTCTCCT
>JAGLRU010000045.1 GCA_023136145.1 Alphaproteobacteria bacterium | reverse complement strand
GTACGCCCGATGCGATGCACATAGTCTTCGGGATTATTCGGCACATCCCAATTGAAAACATGCGACATACCCTGAACATCCAGCCCACGCGCTGCGACATCGCTACATACCAAAATCTGCGACAGCCCTTCTTTAAAGGAGCTAAGGGCTGCTGTTCGCCTCACCTGATCCATATCCCCGTGAAGAGAAGCTGCCTTGATCCTCTTGGATTTCATGAAGCGACATACCTCGTCTATGTCGCGCTTGCGGTTGCAAAATACAAAGGCACTCTTTACATCCTCCTGCTTGAAAACTTTGTAGAAAGCAGCCTGTTTCTGCCTGAAGTGTGGCACGTTAACGAGAAAAAGCTGGACATTTTCAGCGGCAGATGAAGGTGCCGAAACAGTCACCACCTTCGGATTGCTAAGAAATTTATCGGCGAGCTTCTTGATCTCCGGCGGCATGGTAGCCGAAAAAAACAATGTCTGACGGAGCGGAGGTAGGATGGAAACAATTTTCTCCAAATCAGGAATAAATCCCATATCCAGCATTCTGTCGGCTTCATCAATCACGAGAATTTTAATGTCTGCGAGCAAAATTTTGCCACGCTCGAACAAGTCTAGCAAACGTCCAGGCGTCGCAATCAACACATCAACTCCACGATCCAGATTCCGTATTTGATCTTCCATCGAAGTACCACCGACAATCAAAGCCTGTGTCAGCGGGTGATTTTTGCCGTAGTTGGTGAAATTAACGGAAATCTGCGCCGCGAGTTCCCGAGTCGGGGACAAAATCAGCGAGCGAGGCATCCGCGCCTTCGCCCTGCCTCCCGAAAGAATATCGATCATCGGCATTGTAAACGCCGCAGTCTTACCCGTTCCCGTTTGCGCAAGACCCAACACGTCCCTGCACATCAAGACAAGTGGAATAGCCTGTGCCTGTATTGGAGTTGGATGTTTATACCCGGATTCTTCAATCGCCTGCAAAACGCCTTCGCTAAGACCTAAATCTTTAAAATCAACAGTTTCTTTTAATTCCATATTATATCTATTTTTCTCATTCCTTTTCAAAAATCAACAAATGGTAGTTATGTCAGCTTAATGGTCAACAATAATCTTTTGGGTCGATTTTAATATTGGTTTATGACATTTTTATATCTTAAAGAAAACCCAATCGGGAGCCTTTCAACATATCCGACGAGGAACAATTGCGCTGTTAATAACACATATTTCGATTAATTGCCTCAATAATTTATAGAATCTAAATTGTAGAACTTACAAACGCAGCCATTATGCCATAAAATATAAACATATTCAATTACATAGGATATTAAATGGAATAAACACAGACAGATTTTTGCAAAATTCTCCAATATCGTCATGCAGGATTTGTTCCGGCATCCAAAAAGCTGTCCAGCCGTCATTATGACTCAATAAGACGCGCAGACGCGCTTCCAGACCCGCGCGAGGCGGGGGTGACGGTGGGTGGTATGCGGTGGGCGTAGCGTAAAAGAAATGCCTATATCAAAATCGCTTTATCAAAAAAAGAAACTCACGGTTTGGTTCCTGAGCATCTCGAAGCCATTCATTCGTCCACGTCATCGCTGCCATCACGTTGCGGCGATAGTCCAATTCGATCACTTCAATAATTTTTCCGACATCGCATAAAGCCTCATTAAGCTCTGCTGCAGTTGCACGCCCTCCTGAACTGTATGACAAGATAATATGTTTAGCAGTAGTTGCTTTCAAAAGGCGATGAATCGCATCAACAGCAAGAAACTTACCTGACGGCGCACGCCTGAATTCTTCGAAGACTGAGGCTGCAACATCATCTTTGCTGTCAACTCGACGATGCACCTTACCGAATAATTGCGGTCTGTCATTCAGGCATATTGTAGTCCACACATGATAGTATGCCGAGTATCTAACACGAGACGGTGGCATTTTTTCATTGTTAGAACCATAGGGCGGATCAAGATAAGCTAAGTCAACATCAGCATTCGATGCCACATCGAAGATGTCACTTCTTGCTACCGTATGATTCATTGCCGTATCAATAATCAACGGTAATTTTAACTGCATTGTCTTATATGATCGTGGTGACCATTCCCGCAAATATGATGAAAAATGACCTAGAGTGCTGTCTACTTTATCCAAAGCTAAAATCAAGCTCGTCAACGCCACAGCCTCTGTGATCGGATCTAGGTACAGCCTGTCAATTTCTTCACGTATAGCATCCAATTTTCGCGTGTTTTGTATTTGCCACGGACGCTTTTTGACTTTACTGCTGTTATTAACATCTCCAGATGGATCACCGCCATAATGCTCCGTAAACCATCCATCGACAGGTTTGCACGCATTGAGATGTTTAATTAGCAAACTGTATTTCGCTCTCTCCCCTCCTTGAAGATAACATCTAGCGAATGTTTCAGACCACACAGCTTGATCGCTTGACGTGACGCTATAGCCAACGCGTGCCAGTGCTTGCGATACACGGGTCGAACCTGAAAAGCCATCAAACACTGTCTTCGGCTTAGTTTTTGCCGCCAACCACAGAATCTGCGGCAGGAGTTTCAGTTTGGAGCCAGCATATTTAATACCTTCAGTTTTCGGCGTATCCGGGTAAATATTTTTAAATAAATTCGTTTGTAAAGGAGGAATGGTCATAAGTCTCATTCAATCTTCTGTAAATTCAAAGGTTAAGGCACAACTCAACAAACTAATACATTGCAACCACTCGAATTTCAACGTATTTTGAGGTCGATTTCCATTTAAACGTCCTTTTCAGGTGCGCTCCATGACCGGAATCAACCCGCAAATGACCATACCTACCTTGCATGAAAACCCGGGGACGACTCTGAATCTCGACTGGTTGAAAAGCATCCACGTCAATCCAGGGGCTGTCGAACGCAGGACATCCTCCCTCACCGGACGGCGGACAGTCAAAAAAGAGTGGAAGGTGGCTTGGCTGCTAAAGGCAATTTCCTGTATTGATCTAACCACCCTTGGTGGCGATGACACGCCGGGGC
>JAGLRU010000449.1 GCA_023136145.1 Alphaproteobacteria bacterium | reverse complement strand
ATTGGTGCTTTAGCTGTGCCTTGCAAACGTTTCCGGATGTCCTGATAGGTCTTAAAGCTAATCAGCGGCTCATGTTTTCCGGGTTGCAGAGAAAGATTCCATTTAGGTACGTCGATATATCCTGCATAAAGCGAGCGTTCCAGAATTTCTCTGATTCTCTGGAGATGAACACAACCTTTGCGGTCTTTAGGAAATTCGTTTTGCGATTCAAAAAAGCGCTGCACCTCGGTTTGCGTTTCAAAGCGTCCGGAAGCAAAGCCTTCCAAAGCCTCTTTGATGATAGAAGACACAGGTTCGTTCGGTACCAATATTTTGCCGTGTCCGGCTTTGGTTGCATAGCGATAACCCAGAGCCGGATGAAAACACCAGTAACCATTCATCACCCGCGCACGCATTCTATTTTTGACTTGCTCGGCGTTCTTTTCGCGTTGGTGAGCAGCAACAGAGGCCAGAAGGTGTTCTACAAGGCGGGAGTCGGAATCTTCTCCAAACTCGATGGAAGGAGATTCTAATTTACCACCAGCCGCATCAATCGCCGTGCGTAAATAAATGTGTGTTTCAATGTCACGGGCAAGGCGGCTGATGTCGTCTATAATAATGATATGATTTTCCTTGCGGTGTTTTTTGAGGAAGGAAAGCATATCCTGCATTTTTGGGCGATCCATAAGTTTTCCGGTAATGCCTTCCTCATGGAACACGGCGACAACTTCATAGTTTTTGTGCTTTGCGTATTCCCGGCAGCGGGTTTCTTGTGAGGCAAGACCGTGGCCTTCGGTCACTTGCTTGGGGCTGGATACACGACAATAAATGATGGCTTGTTGTAACATGATAATACTTCTTTCTTATTCACTTTCGGCTTGTATTGTGCCGTTAAAATTATTCTCTGCTTCGGAATTTTTTGATTTTACCAGAACGCTGGACTCTTGCCTAGAGTCCAGCTTTTTTTCTTTCACAGCCAATTGCACCGGATGAATGCCAAAAGCGCTGTCTACAAAGCTTTCCATGATTGTAGCAACCGTGCGGACAAATTCATCCTTCCGCGCTTCGCTCCATCCTGTGCTGCTTAAGTGTCTTTTGTATTTTTCAATGTCCAAAGGCATAAAAACTCCTTTCACGCCAAAATCAATGCTGGCGCGTTTGTTAATGTTCGTAATGTCGGTTAAATTGATTATATCGTGTGCATGATTTTTATATGGGAGGCTGTTGCCGTTATTTTTAAAATCTGCATAACAAAAAACGGCCTGCAAAAAAGCAGACCGCCATCAAATTTTATTTTTTGCAAGCTTAAATTAAAGACGCAAGAAATAGGTGCAAATTCCTATATAGTTAATTTTTTATCTTATGTCCAGTGTTTTTTTATTTTGG
>JAGLRU010000448.1 GCA_023136145.1 Alphaproteobacteria bacterium | reverse complement strand
CAGCAACTTGGTATCAAAGCTGTCGCTATTAATTCCAACATGTCTCCGGCGCATATCCGGGAGACCACAGAAAAAATCCGCAACGGCGAAATTGATATGATCTACGTCGCGCCGGAACGGTTGCTTATGGAGGATTTTCTGAACCTTCTGGAACAGTCGCCCGTTGCCTTGTTCGCCATCGATGAAGCGCATTGCGTTTCTCAATGGGGGCATGATTTCAGACCGCATTACGCGCAGCTTTCCCTGTTGGCTACGAGGTTTCCCGATATTCCGCGCATAGCATTAACAGCGACAGCCGATGCGCCGACGCGGAAGGATATTATTGAATGCCTGCAACTGGCGGACGGACAGAGCTTTATTGCAGGATTCGACCGCCCCAATATACATTACAGCATTGTTATCAAGGATAATCCAAAACAGCAGATTCTGCGTTTTATCAAAGAAAACCATGTAAACGATAGTGGCATAGTTTATTGTCTCTCCCGCGATAATACGGACGAGATGGCGGCATGGTTGCGTGAGCAGGGATTCAATGCACTGCCTTATCACGCAGGTCTTTCGTCCGAAGTCCGTACGCGGCATCAGGAAAGATTTCTGCGAGAAGATAAAATCATTATAGTGGCAACCATTGCTTTCGGTATGGGCATTGACAAGCCGGACGTGCGTTTTGTTGCCCATATGACCATCCCTAAAAATATCGAGGCCTATTATCAGGAAACAGGCCGCGCCGGTCGCGATGGTCTTCCGGCTAACGCGATGATGGTCTATGGCATACGCGATGCGGCGATGCAGCGCGGTTTTATCGAAGCATCTAATGCGCCCGATAACCAAAAGCGCATAGAACACCAAAAACTGAACGCTCTGCTTGGTCTGTGCGAAACCGCCGGATGTCGTCGACAGATCATCTTGGAATATTTCGGAGACAAAGTCGGGGCTTGCAATAATTGCGACACCTGCCAGACCCCTACTGAAACTTTCGATGGCACCGTTGCGACGCAAAAAGCAATGTCTTGTGTTTACCGTACCGATCAAAGGTTCGGCGTTAATTATCTAATTGATGTGCTGATGGGAAAACAAGATGGGAGGATCGAAAGTTTTCGTCACGATAAAATCAGCACGTTTGGAATCGGCACGGACTATAGCAAAGCTGAATGGCAAAGTATTTTCCGTCAGCTTGTCGCGCAAAATCTGCTTATGGTTGATATTGCCGAACATAGCGGTCTTAAGATAACGCCGCAAGGGCAGACATTTCTGAAGGAGAAGAAAACAATCGACTTGCGAAAGTACACTGGGAAACTCAGGAAAAAACACTCTTTTGCAAACGATGCTACGCCGCTTTTAGAGGGAGATCGGGATTTATTCGCAGCATTAAAATC
>JAGLRU010000447.1 GCA_023136145.1 Alphaproteobacteria bacterium | reverse complement strand
TGAGGTCAGGGAGGGGTGACAGGTAGAATTCTATACAGATTAGGCATAAAAGTTCAACAGGGTACGGAATCCTGAATTCCGTATTCTGTTCCGTAGGTGGTAGTAGGATATTTTTGTTTCAAGATAACAAAAACCTCCTACAGATTGCCGCAGGAGATTTTGACTCTGAATTTACAAAAAAATTTAATTCTTTTTCGACGCTACTTTTTCAACAGGATGCTCCTGCGAGGGGAAAGGTCTGGATTTGCGCACGTTAATGGCAGAAGCGTCTAATGTGGTCTTGATATGCGCGGCGTAGTACTTCTCGATCATTTCAACACTGGTGCGACAATTTTTGGCGATTTGGTAAATGTCCGCACCCTCCATAAGCCGCATACAGATATAGGTATGCCGAAGGCTGTAAGAGGTGCGGGCGTTATTATCCCGATCTAATTTCAGGTCAGAACGCCGAAGGATGCCATTAAAGAGTTTGATGTGATTGCCAGGGAATACAACGTCTATCGGCCCAGGAAGAACGGATTTCAGAGGCTCTGCGTCTGCTCCTTTCTTCTTTACTGGTTTGGGGCGTTTCAAAAGGCGCTCGTATGGCCGCACGGCATTGGCTGTGCTTTTGCAATAACCGATGCCTCGTTTACCGCGCACCTCGATAATTAGAATTTTTTCTCCGGTGTCGTCATCTGCAACAATCTCAATATCCCTGTGTTGCAGATTAAAAGCCTCGTCCGGGCGCAGACCGGTATTCGCCATAAATAGCACGAAGTCATGCACCTGTTTAGCACCCCACTTATCCTTCTCTAGGCAGTTTTTGGTGTATTCCCGCGTGGCTTTATAAAGCTGCTTATACTCAGCAGGGCTAAACCAGGGTCTGTGAACAACCTTTCCTTGGGTCTTATAGGGAGGCGATAATTCAGGAAGGCTTGATAGGTCGCCATGACGGATCGCTGTTTTTAAAACCTGCCGCAATGTTACAATCTCATTATGTATAGTTTTACGTGCTGGAGGTTTGCCTGTAGGGGATCTGTTACTTTTTGATTCCGCTGGATTGCTATCGAGCTGTGGGGTCATTCTATGAACTCTGTATTCTTGCACTTTGCCTGCCGTAACATCTGATATAGACAAATTGCCAAAGAAGGGATTAAGATGCACTCGTAGGCGTATAGCGTGACCTTCTACCCATTTAGGGCTACGCTGCCCTTCTGTAATCACCTCATATTCTTTTAAAAACTGTTCTGCAAAATGTTTGAAAGTCTTCTCATCCTTTAAAATCCCCGCATGGGACTTTCCACGTAGCTCCAGATACCAGTCTTCAGCGAACTGTTTTGCATGCTGCAAGCTATCTTCTTTTGTACTGGTGCGTCGATTCTTGCCTTGCAGATAAGTCGAGCATTGCCAATAACGGCTATTATCTCGCTTATAAACATGAACTTTATTGCCAAGAATTGAATGCTTAATCATACCCATTTTTCCTATGTACAAAGTGTGTAAGGAATGTGTAAGGGTATTTTAGCAGTATTTTTGGAAGGATATCAACGGTAAGTCATTGATTTAATTGGTTGCGGGGATAGGATTTGAACCTATGACCTTCAGGTTATGAGCCTGACGAGCTACCGGACTGCTCCACCCCGCGTCAATGTTATGGCCTCTTATAACGACTTCGCCAAAGTACGTCAAGTTTTTGTTTTTTCGGTGTTAGCGAAGCTTTTTGTTGATCTTTTCCAGTACTTTGGAGCCGGGGCAGAGTTTTTCTTCGTTTAGGTCACGCAGGGGAGTTTCGATCGTGTTCAGCATGTCGTGCAGATCGGGTGGCGCGGTGTTGATGTAGATCAGGCCTGTCAGTATTTCTCCGCGACTCTTTGCGTCCGCTATCGCATTAATAGCGAATTTTTTATCGCGTGGATCATGATTGTCGATGAGCTTGTTAAGCCGTAGCGAGCCGCCGCTGTGCATTTTGATAGTTATTGATTCACCTTGTGCGTATTCTGCCGTTATTTCCTTCTTCTCTGGTACGAAATCGACGGCTTCGGGCACTTCCATATGTTCGCGCACATAGCTATAGGATTTTGTGGAGCTGGGGACGTTGTTATAGGAAACGCATGGAGAAATTACATCAATCAGAGCAAGGCCGTGATGCTTAAGCCCTGCTTTAATTAGAGGTACTAGTTGTGCTTTGTCGCCGGAAAAACTGCGTGCGATAAATGTCGCACCGAGATTGAGTGCCATACTGACCAGATCAATTGGCTCGAAAGTATTTTCGATTCCTTTTTTGGTTTTGGAGCCGACATCTGCGGTTGCGGAATCTTGTCCTTTGGTAAGACCATAGCAGCCGTTGTTTCCGACGAGATAGAGCATATTGAGATTGCGGCGAGTGACATGGACAAACTGTCCCATGCCAATGGAGGCAGTGTCGCCGTCACCAGAAATGCCAAGATAGATTAAGTCGCGGTTGGCGAGGTTTGCGCCAGTGACGACTGATGGCATTCGTCCGTGTAACGAATTGAACCCGTGAGACTGCTTGAGAAAATAGTCTAGTGTTTTTGAGGAGCATCCGATCCCGGATAGTTTTGCTATTCTGTGCGGTTCAATCTCTAGTTCGTAGCAGGACTGAACGATGGCTGCACTGATGGAATCATGTCCGCATCCGGCGCAGAGGGTAGAAATTGAGCCTTCATAATCTTTTCTGGTATAACCGATGCTGTTGGGGGTCAGGTCTGGATGCCGAAATCGCGGCTTAATGTAGCTCATATTTCAATCTCCATATTTAGTTTTTAAAGGAGAGTGTTTTTTATCCATTAGATAACGATTTATCCGGTCGTGAATCTCGCATGAGGTGATAGGCGTTCCGCTGTAGACGAGAATCTTTACCATCTTTTTCGGATCGATCTCGCATTCATTTATCAATAGTGAACGCATCTGTGCGTCACGGTTTTGCTCGATAACGAAAATTTCATCATGCTCGGTGATAAAGTCCTCAACTTCCTTTGTAAACGGAAAGGCGCGTATCCGCATGGAATTAAGGGTATGCCCTTCTTTGGTGAGTCTGTCCAGTGCCTCCCGTGCGGGGTGCATGGTACTGCCGTAATAAATGACACCG
>JAGLRU010000446.1 GCA_023136145.1 Alphaproteobacteria bacterium | reverse complement strand
ATGGTACCGCAAGGCTGCAGAACAGGGACATAAAGAAGCTCAAGGTTTCCTTGGCTATTTTTATGATCAGGGGCTTGGTATGCCTATGAACTTTATTGAAGCGGCTAAATGGTATCGCAAGGCCGCAGATCAGGGAGATGTCATTTCTCAACATCACCTCTGCTACTTTTATTTCAGAGGTTGGGGTGTTCAGAATGACAAAAAACAAGCCGCAGATTGGTGTCTAAAAGCCGCAGAACAGGGGAGCCGTGATGCTCAAGGTATGCTTGGTTACATAAATTCCATCAAAGCTGAAAGTAAAGATGGTGTTCCGCAAGATTATGTGGAGGTGGCAAAGTGGTATCGCAAGTCTGCAGAACAAGGGGATATTCTTGCTCAAACCAAAATGGGATTTCTCTACCATGAGGGTAAGGGCGTTCCACAGAACTATAAAAAAGCTGTCAAGTGGTACCGTAAATCCAGAGACAAAGCTTCCCAATACGGCTTTGCTATCCTTACATTGGAAGGCAAGGGTGGTCTTAGGCAGGACTCTGCTTTGGCGATTGAAATGTTGCGCAAAGCAGCAGATCAAGGAGAAGAAGGAGCCGCAGCAGCTCTAGGTGCTCTTTACTACAAGGGAAAGGAAATACCGCAGAATTACAAGGAAGCCTATTATTGGCTGACGCTTGCGGGCAACAAGAACAATTGGTTGACGGGAGACAAAGACACGGCAGCACTTCGCGAAAGTGTCGCTAAAAAACTGTCGCCGGAGGTTCTAGCCTCTGTTCATAAACGGACTTCAGAGTGGACGATGGCAAAACCCGTCTCTTACTCTTACGGCGATAATAGTATTGTGAACAAACCTAAAGGCAATCCTCCTCCGGCGTTGTCAACTGGCGAACAGATATCCGTTTTATCGTTATCTGATCTTATCACAAAGGCTGAACAAAGAGATGTTATATCTCAATACACTCTTGGTAACATCTATTATCAAGGCAAGGATGTCCTGCAGGACTATGTTGAAGCGGCTAAATGGTACCACAAGGCTGCAGAACAGGGACATAAAGAAGCTCAGGGATTTCTTGGATACTTCTATGAGGAAGGATTGGGCATACCGACAGATTTAACGAAAGCTGAAAAGTGGTATCGCCTGTCTGCCAATCAAGGTGATGCCATATCCCAACATCATATCTGTGTCCTTTATTTTAAGGGTCGCGAATTTCTTAAGGATTACAAACAAGCTGCCGATTGGTGCCGGAAATCCGCAGAACAAGGAAATATGGACGCTCAGGGTCTGTTAGGACACATCTATGCTGAAGGACTGGATGTTCCGCAAGACTATGTGGAGGCGGCTAAGTGGTATCGCAAGGCTGCAGAACAAGGGTTTATTTATCCACAGAATAAGCTGGCCATACTCTATCATGAAGGACTGGGCGTTCAGCAGGACTATGCGGAGGCGGCTAAGTGGTATCGCAAGGCCGCAAATCAAAAAGATAACAACGCCGAATACAGCCTTGGTAGTTTGTATAGTCAAGGTAAGGGAGTTCCTCAGAGCTATGAAAAGGCAGTTAAATGGCTTCGTAAAGCGTCAGATCATGGAGATGCGCAGGCGCAGGCTGCTCTTGGTGCTTTAATTTACGAAGGTAAGGGAACGCAGCAGAACTATGAAGAAGCTGCTTTCTGGCTTACGCTTGCACATGGCGTGAACGACGGCTTCGGAAATAAAGATACGGAGACACTTCTCAACGAGGTTACAAAAAAACTGTCACCGGAAAATCTTGTCTCCATACAGAAACGGATTAAGAAATGGGTTCCTGTGCCCCCCGCCCCACCTCATGGAAACGTCACGGATAAAGCGGAAAAATAAGCAAAGCTAATCTATCGCAGTTCCATAAATTTATTGCCGGAGGTATACCGTTTCAAACCGGCGTTAAACAAGAAAATAGCGAAGAGAAAAACGAACAGGCTTCCGACAAGTTGAAGTCCTAGAAGATGCCAACTAAAATTCCGCAGTATTTCCACCGGCAAAAGACCAATATAACCAGCAGGGAAGA
>JAGLRU010000445.1 GCA_023136145.1 Alphaproteobacteria bacterium | reverse complement strand
GTTTCGCACAAATGCGCGTTGCCCTCTTGTCCGCCGTTAAACTGCGCCAGTCCGCCGTCCCCATGCCGGAAAAACTTGACAGCCGGAGTCATGCGATCAATAGCGTGTTGCAGCTCCTCCGGAATTTCCTCCTTCGCGAAAATTAGTGCCGCACGCAAATCCACAAGACATTGCAGAAATTCAAATGTCGCCTGTGGACTACGGGAAATATGCGCACCATCCGGTAATATCTGCTCACCAATCTGCTGTAGAATAATCTTAAAAGCCCGCTCCAAACGAGCCTCTCCACCCTCTAGAGCCAAACCAGTATATGCAAGCCCACGCAGAGCACGCATCAAAGGAAGCCCCGTCAAATTTCCCGGCAAAGCACGGGACAAATACCGTGCCTGAGTTATCAGACTGGAGAAATAATTTTTACGGAAGTCGTCGTCTGCGCTCGCACAGAAAAAATCATGAAACGAAATCCATGATGTCAGTCGCGCCCCCGCAATGTCCGCACGCCATGTTGTTTCATCAAATTTCGGATACCTAGCCAGCCATAAAGAAACCATTTCCCGCGCCATACGTCGCGCCTTTTCCCCGCTAACAGATCGGAGATCCCGTAGCCACTCAAACCCGTGCAGTTCGGCTATCCACTCTGGATGCGCCCTCTCAGGCTTCCACGACAAATGCTCTTTTTCGACAGTCTGACCTGCAAAACGAAAAATACCTGCCACCATATCCCGTCCGCGCTGCGCATCTCCCGGCCACGGATCAGGCGGGATAACCCGCAGCCGGAACGGCACACTCACCATTCCAGCTAGCGGATTGCTAAATGCTAAATGCCTTGCGGTTTCACCCAATCGGCACAATGGTCTCACGCCCCGAAAAATCAGGCCTGTTTCAGTCAGAAGCATATTTTCCTTTTGCTCTCCAACCCCAAGTTGGAGGACACTCCCCTTTCATAGTAGCAAAGCCATCATCCCCGGAGGCGTTGTATCGCCTCTCTGTAGTCTTTTTCTTTAAAGATCGCCGTGCCAGCCACAAGTACATCAGCCCCTGCCTGAATAACCTGTGGTGCAGTCTCAGCGTTTATCCCGCCATCAACTTCCAGATCAATATCACGACCGCAATTGCCTATACGTTCGCGTATGGTTTTGATCTTGTCGAGCAGTGGAATAAACTTTTGCCCCCCAAACCCCGGATTGACCGTCATCACGAGAACCAGATCAATCTCCTCAAGGAGATGATCCAAAACATCGACGGGCGTTGCGGGATTGAGAGAAATTCCGACTTTTTTGCCAAAAGATTTGATAAGCTGCACGGTGCGGTGCGGATGCGCTCCCGCCTCTGGATGAAAGCTGATTATATCCGCACCCGCAAGCGCGAACCCCTCAATAAAGGAATCGACGGGCGAAATCATCAGATGCACATCAAATGTTTTGGGTGAAATTTTGCGCAAGGATTCAACAACGATTGAGCCAAACGTCAGGTTGGGAACAAAATGCCCGTCCATGACATCCAAATGGATATAATCAGCACCTGCCGCTTCGACGGCTTTGATTTCTTCACCAAGCTTCGAAAAATCTGCGGATAATATAGATGGTGCTATGCGAACCCCTTGACTCATAAGTCTTTTGTATCAAATTCTCGCGAATCGGGCAACAAAGAAACATCAGATTCCGTTAAAATATTTTTTCGGCGTAAATTCATTGACTATAATCTTGCATAAAACAGCTATATATCCACCTCTAAAAACCTCAAAATTTCCTAACATCATCATTCTTGCTTTCACCGAAATGACGTAAAAGAAGATTTTTAAAAATAACCTATAAGCCTTTTTTATGGATAGACAAACTAGTGGGTTCGATGGTAGCGAGGGGCGGACTTGAACCGCCGACAAAAGGATTATGATTCCTCTGCTCTACCTCTGAGCTACCCCGCCATGACGATTTCGTCCGAAATTTATGCCTTTTTTGATATGTTCTGTCAAGATCATTAAGACCCGTTATTATGGTTATAACAAAAGAGATTTTTCTTTTTTTCTAAATTAATGGTATATAATGGCGGTCGTATTCTCTTAAGCAACAAAAGGTGAACTTCATGTCTTACGATCCTTACCGATCTTCCACTCAAACCGTTTCTTCCAAAGACCGCGTTGTCGATGCAGGGTTGCAGGCATATATGCAGAGCGTATATCGCACAATGACATGGGGTCTCGCCGTAACTGGACTGACAGCTTATGGTGTCTTTAGCATTCCAGCACTATTCAACCTGATATTCGGTACGCCACTATCATGGGTAGTCATACTGGCTCCGCTTGGGTTTATCTGGTTCGGTTTTTCGCCAGCAAAAATTAGAGGGATGTCTTCTGAAAAGCTGCGTTCCGTGTTTATCTTGTTTTCGGCGGTTATGGGTCTGTCCATGGCAATGCTTTTTGCTATCTATACGGGTGCTAGTATTGCACGGGTGTTTTTCATTACTTCTGCAACTTTCGCCGCCACCAGCCTATATGGTTACACCACCAAACGTGATTTGACGGGCATGGGTTCCTTTATGGTCATGGGACTGTTTGGGATTATCATTGCTATGGTTGTGAACATTTTTCTGCAATCTGCAATGATGCAGTTCATGGTATCGGTACTAGGCGTGGTGATCTTTACCGGCCTGACCGCTTGGGAAACCCAGCGTCTAAGGGACATTTACTCCACCGGCGCAACTGAAGCTAACGCCAAAATGGCGGTTATGGGAGCCTTGGGTCTATACCTCAACTTTATCAACCTGTTCCAATTTATGCTCATGTTAATGGGAGATCGCAAGTAGTCAGGTTCTTGTATATTTCCGTTCTTAGTTCTTATAGTCAATTGAACAATTAACTGCATGTTTTTCCTTGAAACGTCATACTGGCGAAAGCCAGTATCTCGCTGGAGCATAGAAAAGCTTCTGGCGCACCAAAGGTATGACAATTGTACAAGTAATTTTAGATTCAGCTATAGAATAATACTCTACCAAAATTACATTTTTGAATAATTTTCGTACATTTTATTGGTTTTATTTGACTTTATGATACAAATGCCTCATACTTGCCGTGGTACTTTAACAATGATTACTGGGGGTAGAGATATGGAAAAGGAAAGAATCACCCACAACACATCTGCGATGAACATGATTCAAATTCTCTCGGAAAACAAGCCGGAAGCTATGCTTATTGTCATGGATCTTTTGAGAGAATCTAAAAAAATTGATCCAAGCAGTAATGCTTTGGGTGGGTTTGGGTCCCTTTACGATTTAGATAGCTGTGGTATTTACGGTTCTAGAATTGAGCAGCTTCACAATGAAATTTGCGGTGGAGACCTGACCAGAACTGTAGCGTGTCTCCGCGCCACTCAATTAATGCTTGTATCTCCAGACGATCTAAATAGAGCCATTGATAATGAAGGCAAGCTAGACGTTGATGATATCATGACAATGGTAAAAGAAAAATTGCCTTCATTTGCTCTCAACTACACTGTCAAAAAACCGCAAGCCAATGATAACAAAAATTGCTTTCAGAAATGCCTCTCAGATGAAAGTTCTATAACTATAAGTGAAGACAAGGTTTAAAAAGTCCTCACCACGCAAAGCAATTCTCAAGTTCCCGCTACCATCATACCGTCTATCCTGATTGTCGGTACATCGATGCCATATTTGAGCTTCAGGTCGTTAGCCGGAAGGCAATTTTTCCACATATCTTTGAGATTACCGGCGATGGTCATTTCACTAACGGGATAGGTGATCTGTCCACGTTCGATCCAGAATCCTTTTGCACCACGACTATAATCTCCGGTGACAACATTACCGCCGCTTCCCATCATCTGAGTCACATAGAATCCCTCATCTATCTCCTTGATAAGTTCATCTATTGTGACACATCCCGGCTGCATATAAAAATTTGCCGGTTTCGGTGATGGTGGAGAACCAGAACCCCGTGCTGCATTTCCGGTAGTCTTCAAACCAAGTTGTCGTGCAGAGCTTAAATCTAGCAGCCATCCTGTTAGTATGCCTTTGTCGATAATGGAACGTTTTTTCGGTGCGATTCCTTCCCCGTCGAACGGATGCGACCGATTGCCCCGCTTCAGGAAAGGATCGTCAATAATTGTAATGCCAGAGGAGAAAACCTGCTGTCCCATTTTGTCCTTTAAAAGTGTTGTACCGCGCGCAACTGCCATGCCTGAGATTGCTCCTGCTAAAGAACCAATCAATCCACCGGAAATCCGGTTGTCGAATACAACAGGCACGCGCCCAGTCGCTCCCTTCCGGGGATGTAGAGCACTAACTGCGCGTTCTCCCGCCCTTTTGCCAATTTCTTCTGGTTCCTCAAGATCGGAGAGGAAAGCTGCGGTATCGAAATCGTAATCTTCCTCCATACCAGTGTCTTTCCCCGCAATGACTGCAACGGAAATGCTAAAACCGGAAGAAGAGTAGCTGCCAACAAATCCATTACTTGCCACATAGTAAACGGTATCATTGCCACACCCGAATTCAGCACCATCGGAATTGGTTATGCCACTGACACTGCGTGCCGCTTGTTCAGCTCGGTCAGCATAAGAGTTCATTTCTTCCACGGATGGTTCCGCCGGATCATATAAATCCAAATCCGGAAAAATGGTGGCGATGTCGGAAGAATCTGCGATTCCAGCATGTATATCCTCTGGCACGTTTTGTGCCATAGCGACAGCACGTTCCGCCATCTGTGTTAAAGCTTCCGGCGTACGATCGGAGGAAGAAACAATCGCGTTTCTCTTTCCTACGAAAACGCGAAGACCGATATCCGCCTCTTCGGAGCGGTGAATCGATTCCGGTTTGCCCAAACGACGATTGACAGTTACAGAAGACGAATCCGACAGAACTACATCAGCACTCGTTGCCCCGAATCCTTTGGCATTTTTCAGGAGGTCTTGCAAAAGCATAAGCGTTTCGTCTTTTCGAGAGTCTTGCATGGCGTTCTTTCTTTTATTTTTTATATTTGACCGCTTGCGGTCTCCTCATCAATTCGAACCAGTGGCACGAGTTGTTCTTCGTGCAGTGCACCCTGCGGTAGTTCTACCAGACTTAGCTGCATTTTGGGAGCTATCTCTTTATTTTCAAAATCTTTGTAGAATTTATCTAACGTCTCCGAAAAACGGTTGATAGCATCCATTGGTTCTGTTTCGTATTGCGGACGTTGCAGCAAGATGCCGAAATCATGGGAACCAAGCCGACCAATTACATCTGACTGACGACGCATAAAGCTCATTTTTTCCATTAGCTTTAAAATCGTTTCTTCGGTTGCTTGCTTTCCAGCCGTTGCGATGATCTCGTCGTAATTCATCATATTGATAAACACGATTAAGCTGCGTTCCCCGTAGCGAAACGCTCGGTCGATGGCTGACAAGTAAAGCTGATTGAATGCCGATTTGTTTATCAATCCACCTGTGGATGGCACGGGATCTTCCTCTATCAGAAAACGGCTAATCTCCATCAACCTTTCAGCGTTGCCAATCTTGGTGTCAATATCCACGCTGCTGAAAGGTTTGTTCAGCACATCGTTGGTGCCGGCTATAATAGCTTCTTCCCGAGTGGCTGTTTTTGAAAGCAACATTAGATATGGTTTGACCATTGACTGGAGGTTCTTCCAAATACCGACAATAACAGGACGTGCCTCGCTTAATGGGTATGGATCCACAAGGACGCAATCAAACGCGCCCTCACTGATTTTTTCAAAGGCTTCGTTCTTGTTAGGCTCCACAACCACAGTATGCCCCTTAGCCACCAGCTTTGATGTAATGAGCTGATTCGTCAGGGATTCGCGATCTATAACCAGAATTTCCATTTTTTAACCTTTCCAACCTCTAGTATACTGTAGGAAAAACTACACAAATGACCAATAGAAATCGCAGTTTCCTTATTCCGTATATACAATTTGACAACAAGGGATGTTTTGTTTTAAAACTTATTTCACCAAACCCGTGCCCAAATGGCGGAATTGGTAGACGCGCAGGTTTCAGGTACCTGTGGGGCAACCCGTGTAAGTTCGAGTCTTATTTTGGGCACCATTTATTTTCTGGTATGATTTTATGACAGTCACATTATATAAAGGCGACATCCCTTCTTCCATCGATTTTGGTTCCTGCGTTGCTATTGATACAGAGACAATGGGATTAAAACCCGTTAGGGATCGGCTTTGTCTAGTTCAGCTTTCGTCCGGCGATGGCAACGCTCATCTCGTCCAGTTCGTAGCGAATGAATACTCCGCTCCTAATTTGAAAAAGATGCTAGCTGATCAAAATGTCGTCAAGCTGTTTCATTTCGCACGTTTTGACGTTGCCGCACTTTGGATGTATCTAAACGTGTTGACTACTCCTGTATACTGTACAAAAATTGCTTCACGTTTAGCACGCACTTTTACTCAGCATCATTCACTTAAAACTCTGTGCAACGAGATGTTAAATATAGAAATTAGTAAGCAGCAGCAAACGAGCGATTGGGGTGCTTCCACTCTGACGGAGAAACAGATCAAATATGCCGCATCAGATGTTTTGTATCTGCACCAGCTTAAAGATGCGCTCGACTCCGCATTAATTCGTGAAGGACGTATGGAACTGGCGCAGTCTTGCTTTAATTTTCTTCCTTCCCGTTCTCTGTTAGATGTTGCCGGCTGGAGCGATGAAGATATTTTTGCGCACTGATCGTTGCCATAATACATAATTGCATTATTTTTGTTTGCAAATTGACATAAGCATAAGAATTCGATAAGTTATCGAGGTAGATCTCTTGCTCAAGTGTCTGTCTCAAAAAGTTTTGTAAAATCAGGGAGGAAAAACCACAGATGGACGCAAATAAACGCGGATTTTTACCACATTCTAAATCTGCGTTTATCTCTGTTTATCTACGGTTCCTTAAAGGCTTTCTTCCAAAACCTCGCGGGGAGTTGTTTAAAACACTTCGTCATGCCCGTTTTACGCGGGCATCCGGTTGGCTGTCAAACTGTCACTATGACTCTTTTCATCATAAGACGCGCGGACGCGCTTTTGGACCCCTGAACAAGGCGGGGGTGACGGGAATTTTTAAAAAATTCCACAGGTCAAAAACTATGACCGATGGTATTATGATAGGATAACATTTTATAAATGAACAGAGAACCAACAATACAATAGAAAAAGGGTGAGCTATGACAGTCGTTAAACTTTCCGCAGCCGATCAGAAGCCGGAACTTTCCTCAAATGATCTTGCCGTTGCAGTCCGAGTACTGGAGACGGAGGCAAAGGCTATTCTGGAGCTTTCGTGTTTTCTGGACGACAGCTTTTTACAAGCCATTGAAATGATTTCTTTTGCCGAAGGGCGCGTTATCGTGACGGGCATGGGCAAAAGCGGTCATGTCGGCGGAAAAATCGCCGCAACCTTCGCTTCGACCGGAACACCTTCCTTCTTTGTGCATCCGGCTGAAGCGAGTCATGGCGACATGGGAATGATCGTCCGTGGAGACGTCGTCCTTGCAATCTCCAATTCAGGCGAAGCACGGGAGCTTAACGATCTGATCGAATACACGCGCCGTTTCGCCATTCCGCTGATAGGCATCACAAGCCGACCCAATTCCACGCTAGCAAAACGCGCAGATATTGTGTTGATGTTGCCGCCATGTCCAGAAGCTTGCCCAAACGGGCTTGCCCCAACTACCTCAACCACGCTTACTCTTGCACTTGGTGACGCATTGGCAGTTGCGATGCTGGAGAAAAAGGGATTTACCGCGAAGGATTTCAAAGTCTATCACCCGGGTGGCAATCTTGGTCAAGAACTGATGAAAGTCTCCGAGATCATGCACAAAGACGAACGGCTTCCGGTCATCTCCGAGAATGTTTCTGTAACAGAAACCATCGGAATTATCACCGAAAAAGGGTTTGGCTGCATCGGTCTGGTAAACGAAAAAGGAATTCTAACAGGGATTATCACCGATGGAGATATTCGCCGGAAGCTATGCTCCGATATACTGACCAAAACTGCCAAAGACATCATGTCTTCCTGCCCCCAAACGGTTTCTCCCGATGCACTAGTCGCCGAAGCGATGGCGATTATGAACGACCTGAAAAACGCATTTCGCAAAATCACCTGTTTGCTGGTGGTGGACGAGGATGGAAGACCCGTTGGATTACTACATATCCATGATTGCCTTCGGGCTGGGTTTTCATGACTCACCACTCCGATGCTTATGCACCACGACGTTTAAGTGCTCTTGGTCGTGGGTATTCTTATTTTGTCCGTATTCTGAAGTTTGTTCTGCCTCTGGCGGCTCTGGCCGTTATTGGCATCCTTATTGCACGGATTAACGAAACCCCGCAGCAACAAATTTTATCATCTCTTCCAAAAGAGGAAAAAACAACACCCGGACAGATAGAGTTGGTGCAAGCCATGTATGAAGGGGTGGATGACCAAAACCGCCCTTATACCGTCACGGCTGATAATGCAGTCCGCGATGTAAATTCTCCCGATGCTGTCATATTTGAAAACCCTCTTGCTGATATTACGTTACAGGATAAAACATGGATCGCGGTCAAAGCCGTATCAGGATCGCTCGACCGCAAAACAGAACTTTTATATCTGAAGGATGATGTCACTGTTTTCCATGACAGTGGCTATGAAATACACCTTCAAGATATTCAGATCGATCTGAAACGAAAAGATGCTGTAACTTCTCTACCGATAACAGCGCAAGGACCGATGGGTTCCGTGTCAGCTCAGAATCTGTCTGTAAAAGATCATGGAGACTTGATCGTATTCGGCGGCCCTGCCACGCTGACGATTTTCAGGCTGTCCTCACCGAAGGAACGTGGCTGATGAGTTTTTTTGTACAGAAGGTTTCCCATTGTCATGCCCAATTTATTCGGGCATCCAAAAGGCCGTCTGGCCGTCATATGATTCACAAGACGCGCGAACACGCTTTTAGACCCCTGAACAAGTCAGGGGTGACAATACTTTTTGTAGCTATTTCATTGTTTCTGAGCGTCCCATCCTATTCTTCTCCCGTACCCTCTTCCCAGCCCATCGAAATAACCGCCGCCAAATCCCTTGAGTGGAACCGCAAGGCAAAAACCTACGTTGCTCGCGAGAAGGTTATTGCAACTCAAGGATCAATCCAGCTTCAAAGCGATATTCTTGTCGCCCACTACAACGATAACAACGGCATGAC
>JAGLRU010000444.1 GCA_023136145.1 Alphaproteobacteria bacterium | reverse complement strand
GACAGTTCGACAAAGGACGAAAAACGCCAATTGATCAGATTCCTGTTTTCAAACCTGTCTTTAAAAGACTCAACCCTTTGTTATTCCTTGAAAAAACCGTTCGACCTGTTTGCTGATTTAAGCGATTGTCAAGAATGGCGTCCCCTACGAGATTCGAACTCGTGTCGCATCCGTGAAAGGGATGTGTCCTAGGCCTCTAGACGAAGGGGACTTTAGAGGGTATATCGAGTGGAGAAGTATTACCCTTGACAGAAGACAAATGCAAGCTCTTTTTCGAATAGCTTCAGATTACGCCTAGTCAATAAAATATCCGTATCCTGCTCTGCTGTTCCGTCAGGAAATGATTTACGATAGATTGTTACACTGCCTTCCTTTTAAAGAAAACAGTTTAGCCCATTTAGTCGCCTTTTGAAGGCTAAATGGTATTATTCAATTGTGAACGGTTAACGAAAAATCACCACCATGATGAAAGCGAGAATTCGCTTTTTGGAACTATCGTTCCTGGCTTTGTGCGAGGCAGCTTTAATTTAGGGTCTGCCAGAAAATCACGATAATAACCGACTGCGAAGGGATGATATTTCGAGCTAAATTCGACAGATGCCATGATGCTTGCGAAAACGGGAGCGTATTTCTTAAACTCAGCGACTTTGGATGTGCAACTGATGATATAGCGCGTATCTCCATATATGCTACCGATCATTTCCCCGTACATGTCCATCTTGCCATTGCCACTATCCTGAACGAAGGATGTACGAATTGCTGTAGCGTCTCCGTGGCTGCCGAGACTTGCTGGAACAAAATAATCAGTGATGACAAATTTCTCATGCCCTGCAAGTTCCTGCTTCCAGAAAGCACGATCCAGCGTTGCAGTAACGGCTTTCGTCATAAGATACTTGGGATAGATTTTCAAGCGTCCATCTTTTTCCGCCTTAACGCGGCAGGTCGCGAAATCTTCCGCTATAGGGCCTGCAATTCTGATTCGCGTGGTTGGAGAATCATTTGTTTGCATCGTCCAACTGTCCGGAAAAGAAAAAGTATAACCGTTCACGTTGTCCTTCCAGACATAAATGCTAGCTGTCGCCACACTAGAAAAGCCGACGATCATCAAAGCACCTAAACCGAAAATACCAATAATCTTTCGCATCCTGAAACTCCTTACTCTCTGAACTGCCGGACATCTTTAATTATGTCCTGTTTTTTCCGTTTTGGGAATAGGGCTTTTATAGAACTCAACCCAAAAATCCCAAATAAATAAAGACAGGAGAAATAGCTGACTCCTCCCGCTACGATCAGAATAGCCAGATTCAAAGCTTTACGCACCTGACTTCCAGTCAAAAGCCCATTCATAACAAAGGTGTTTATTCCCCATACCACCGCCGCCATGATCAGTCCGCTGGCAAGTATCTTCCACATTCTTTTAACAGAATGCGCGGGTAAGTCAAGATGCTTTTTTTTATGAAGCCCCCACATCAGCAGTGCCAGATTGACCCATGCAGTGATTCCCGTCGCAAGCGCAATGCCGACATGCTTCAAAGGCAGAATCAAAGCTAGAGCCAGAATCGTATTTATAACAGCGCAGATGATCGCAAACCTGACTGGTGTACTTGTATCCTCCCGTGCAAAATAAGCCGTACTAAAGACACGAGAAAGCACATAAGCGGGCAAACCTATCGCATAGGCAATCAGCGCGTAAGATGACTGTAGGCTATCGGCATGACTGAATGCGCCACGCTCAAACAAAACAGACATGATCGGCCCTGCTATAATTGTTAGCCCGATGGTCGCCGGAAGCGACAACGCCAAACCAGTTTCAACGCCAAGCCCAAGCAATTTCACGGGGTCTTCACCTTGTCCTTTCCCGTTGTTTTTCAAGGCACGGGACAGCATCGGAAGGAGAGCTGTTCCTATCGCCACACCAATCACACCAAGCGGCAACTGATACAAGCGGTCGGCATAATACAGAAACGAAATAGACCCGACTGGCAGAAGAGAAGCCAAAATCATATCTATAAACAGATTGATCTGCGCGGCTCCCGCACCGAACGCGCCCGGTATCATTAATCTGAATAGCTTGCGAATGCGTGGCGTAAGAACAGGCCAGTGTGGTACCAATATATAGCCGATACTCTTGTAATTCCACAACATCCAGCCGAACTGCGCCACACCTGCAGCCGCCAGTCCCCACGCCAGCGCATGACCACTGGTTTCGAATAGATTCCGTCCGAAAACAAGCGCGGAAATCAGGATAGCGTTGAAAAACATCGGAGCCGCCGCAAAAGCCGCAAAACGACCAAACGAATTCAGCACACCACCAAGCAGAGCCGTCAGCGACATCATCAGAATGTAGGGGAATGTAATACGCGAAAAATAAACGGCTATGTCGAAACGGACAGGATCACCGTGTATGCCAGGTGCCAGCACATACAGCACCCACGGCATTGCAACCATGCAAATGATAGTAAATGGAAACAGCACCGCCAACATCATGGATTGAGCCTCTTCTGCGAACTTTCTGGCTTCTTCCGGGCCATCGTCGGCGAGCACTTTAGAGAACATCGGCACGAAAGAAACGCTGAACGCACCTTCCGCCGTAATCCGTCGAAAAAAATTGGGAAGCTTCAGAGCGATAAAAAAAGCATCTGCAATCGGCCCTGCACCCAGAAAACCGGCTGTCAAAACGTCACGGATAAAACCGAGCAGCCTGCTTGCCAACGTAAACCCACCAACTGTCGCGATTGCTTTGAAAAATGACATTTTGTTTGCTCTTTATTTCATCGTAAACTACATTTTAGTCACCCAAGACTTGTTCGGGGGTTCTAAAAGCGTATCTGCGCGTCTTATGAGTCTATATGACGGCAGGACAGCCTTTTGGATGCCGGAACAAGTCTGGGGTGACAATTCAAGTATTGGTTCTTATAAAGTAAATGACAACCAGAAAACAAAACAAAAATAAAGAATCTCAATGGTTTGGCTATAAACAGGTCGATCCAGAGGAAAAAGCGCGGTTGGTAGTGAACGTCTTTGACTCTGTTGCTACTCGCTACGACCTGATGAATGATCTAATGTCAGGAGGAATTCACAGGCTATGGAAAAATAGATTCATCTCCATGCTGCACCCATCCGCACGCAAAACCTTGTTGGATGTAGCGGGCGGAACGGGTGATATATCATTTCGCTATCGGGAGCGAGCAGGCGACAAAGCGAAAATCACCGTCTGCGACATTAACGAAGAAATGCTGAAAGTCGGACAAGATCGAGCTATCAATCGCGGATACCTGAAAGGGTTTGAATGGATCGTTGGCAACGCAGAGTCCCTCCCATTCGCCGACGACAGTTATCACTTATATACAATCTCCTTTGGTCTGCGAAACGTGCCTCGAATTGATGACGCGCTGGAAGAAGCTTTCCGCGTGCTCAAACCCGGTGGACAATTCTTCTGCCTCGAATTTAGCCAAGTGAACAATACGGTCTTTCGCAAGCTGTACGATGAATATTCCTTCCGCATGATTCCGAAAATCGGCGAACTAATCACCAAAGACCGCGAAAGCTACCAGTACCTAGTCGAAAGCATCAGACAGTTTCCCAAACAGACAGAACTCACCAACCGCATAAAAAAAGCAGGGTTCGAACAAGTACGATTCACAAACCTCTCTGGCGGAATTGCAGCGATACATACGGGAGTGAAGTTATAGCTTTTCCTGTTATGCAGGACTTGTTCCGGCATTCAAAAGGCCGTCTTATGCGGAATAACTAACGCAAAGCATATGAGACTTTTTTAGGGGTGACTAGCTACAAACACACTTATTTTGGATTTTGCTGCGTCTCATTTATTTACTTTATCTCGCTTGTTAAAAGTTTTTTCAGCTCATCTTGTGACGGAATTTTGCCGACTATTTTTACTTCGCCGTCAACGACAAGCGCAGGCATCATCATCACACCAAACGACATAATCTTTTCTATGTCAGTAACTTTTTCAACATCGCATACAATGCCCAGTCCTTTCGCAGCAGTTTCTGCTGCTTCAGTCAAGGCTTTGCACTTCGAGCATCCAGTGCCGAGGATTTGGATTTTCATGTATCTATTTCCTTTAATGTCATTCTGAGGGACAAAATAACAGCAGTAATCGCAATATTTATATGGACTGATTACTCGTGAGTAAACTTAATTACTACACGACGGTTTTCAGGCATTCTAACACCGTCTTCCGTTGATATGGCCAAGTGTGTTTCACCATATGCTTTTTGATCGAATACCACATCCTTGATGCCATAAGCAGTAAGTACATGAACCACAGCACGCCCTCTTTTTTCTGACAGTTTTTGGTTATGTTCTTCGGAACCAGCCCTACCTGCATAACCATAAATTTTTACTTTTGAAGGGTTATATTTCAATATCTCGCGTGCAACCTTTCCAAGCTTTTCTCTTTCGCTGTTCAGGATATTAGTTTTGTCGAGATCAAAATAAATTGTGTAAGAAGACACAGAAGGCTCTGGCTTCGGTGGTTGCGCTTCTTCTTCTTCTTCTCCTCCCCTTTCTTCCAAACGATGTAGCTCACATCCTCTCATTACATATCCCGCAGGTGGTGCTTGATAATGCTGACATTTTTCACGACCCATACTGTATTCAAGGAATGTACGCCATTCCTGATAATTATCGCGATATTCAGATTCAGGAACGTTGTAGTAGTGCGCTGTGCCGACTTCTTGTGCATACGCTGCTCCACCAGAAAGCGGAATAGTAACCATGCAAAGTGTGATGCAAACCGCTGATAGGAAAAATATCTTTTTCATTTTATCCTCATACTGTTTATATATTTAACTTTATATTAAGACTATAGCATCTATAGAAATGAGCAAATGGTTATTATTAAGTTCCTTTCATATCTTCCAGTTTTTTCAACGCAATACCATCAGAGATAGTCTTTCTGGCGCGTTCTAGGCCGGATTTCAAGTCAGAATCCTTGCCTGTTGTCATAAAAATTGCTGCCGCATTCAAGCAAACTATATCTGCCGCAGGCCCATTCGTACCGGAGAGAACGGCATGAATAATGGCTGCGTTTTGTTTTATAGACCCACCTTGCAGCTTTTCGATAGGTGCAGTTGAAATGCCGAAATCTTCGGGGCAGATGATACTTTGCTCAATCTTTCCGTCTTTTACATGATAAATTTGCGTAAAATCGCTAAGGCTGATTTTATCAAGCCCGTCCTCACTGTGTATAACCATCATGTTGTTTCTGCCAAGTCGTCTGCCGGCCTCTGCAACTTGTGGCTGAAAACCATAAACACCCATTACCTGTCGCGCCGTGTGTGCGGGATTGCACAGAGGGCCGAGCAGGTTCAGAAACGTTGGCTTGTTCAAAGCTTTGCGGACAGGGTCGAGAGAGGCTAGCGCAGGGAGAAAGGGAGGGGATGAAACAAAACATAGATTGTGCTTTCTATGCTGTGCTTTCGTCATTGCGTCATTGGTGCAAGCTGTGATGTGCAGAGCGGCAAGCACATCATCGCTGCCATTAGAAATGCCCCTGTTTCTCTCTGTTTTTATAACAGAAACACCTCCAGCAGCCGCGACGAAGGCGACGGCAGTGGAAATATTGAAAGTCTTAACGCTGTTTTTATTTTTGTCACTGCCGGTGCCACAGACATCGATGCCCTTGATATTGAGAGGACGTGCTCGGCGCATCAATTCACGAACGCAAATAGACAGCATTGTGCCGGTAATGTTTTCGTCCTTTACGGATTGTAGCAACACGACTTTGGCATCTTTGGGGTAACGCTCGTCACAGAGCTTTCCCATCATTTCAGTCCATTTTTTATCAATCTCGGCAGGGGAGGTTTCTGACTTCATGTTTTCCTCGTATTATTTATGGCTAAGTAAGGCAGGCGGCTAAATAAGGAAGCTCAAAGTTTTACTGATAAGCCACTGTTACGTCAATTTCTGTTGCGTAAAACCCCGACATAGAATCCGGATTCATAAATATCTCACCACCGACATAAAGTCTGTCTCTACCGTTTGCGCCTAATAAACCGAAGTTGCCTATTTCCGCCTTGTTTCTACTATATGCCTGAAAATTTCTCGCTTCCAGAGCCGTGCCGGTGGGATCAGATAAACGCTTAACATCAACTACCTCAGGCAAAAAAACTTCGTATTGTCGACCTTGTTCACCAACGATACGAAACACGGCGCAACCAAAGCGTTTTTTATTGGTATAGACAGTACCTAAAAAAATCTGGTCATTTGTTTCTGGATTTATTTGAACGCTTCCTCCTTTAGAGCCGGGATGCAGCATCCCGAAACGCAGAGGTTGCAGATTTTGTGTCGTCAACGGTTTAATAACAGATGCTGATGCTGTCCCGATGGCTGTTGAACTTTGTTGCGCTTGAGCTACTGAACAGCCTAACCCGCTCCAACACAGCAGAAGACCGAAAAAGATTTTTATAATTTTGCAGCGAAATAAAACCACGATTTTATTACACTCACTCTTCGATCTCGGTAACATACACATGTATGCGCGTTCTGTATTGTCCGGCTTTAGCCCTCGGAGGCAAATACAAGCTGCC
>JAGLRU010000443.1 GCA_023136145.1 Alphaproteobacteria bacterium | reverse complement strand
ATTATCTTCTGGCAATGAATAATTGCCAAATGCCTCTGGACTCATCCGTCTTTCAGCGAATCTACGAAGAGCTTCCCGTTGTGCCTGCGCAACAGCCCTGCAACTCATCAGATCACAGTCAAGATGATTACTGGCATTACGCCGATTCGCCATCACGAAAGCCTGCTCTTCTACCGTCTCGGCGTGGTCTTTGTCTTTTTCAACAACGACGTCAACTTTCATTATCGTCAAAGGCCCTTTTTCGATTCTCAGTGCCGCCGAAGGCATCTTCGCCACCACCGTTACAGAAAAAGCAAACACCCCCCAGCAAAGCAACAGAGAAAATACAGCAAAAAAAGATGCTCGATTATTCAACAAAGATTTACAAAACTCCCATATAAACATTCAGTTTTGCGGATAACTCCCGCCTCCCTTTTTTTGATTTATATACTCTAGAACTTCTGGCCTAAAGCGCACATTAAAAGTCGCTTCGTACCTAGTTGGGTAGTTCTGTTCATCCCCAATTTCATAATCATTGACAAATGATACAAGAACACCATCATTCGGCACCTCTGATGAACTCCCAAGTCTTTCAATAAGTATCTGAAAAGCCTCACGCTGTGCTTGCATAACAGCCTGCCTTTTTACCCCAGCAGCATCATGATTGTTCTCTTTTTCAATATAAATGTTAACTCTCATCACTGACAAAGATGCATTAGATATCCTAGACGATGGTATTTTTGCTAAAGACAAAGATGCAAAAGCGAATACCACCAACAAAATCACAGGGAGAACAACCCGAACAAAAGACATACGCTTTATTAGCATAACTCAAAAAACTCCCATTTAAAGACTTTCATTTATCATACTAACTACCCATGAATATAAAATCCAGCACTTCCAAAAACATGATCTTCGTGTGAAGATTAAACTTCGTGGATTCTTGTTTTCTAGGGGGGAATATTGGGGAAAAATTTTGTATATATCTCAATCAAAGGTTTAACAGTTCTAGCTGTCATTATCGGATTATGGGTATTTTCGTCTGCCGTCCAAGCAAAAGAAAATTCCGGCTCCCCAAACTTGCCCATGTTTCTGATCAGCCATTCTACGGCTACCAGCGTGATTCCTCATATCCGCCTGTTTCAGGATCCAAAAAAGAATCTTTCATTTTCGCAAATTCTCACGCAGTACAAATCCGGCGGAGGAACCATTCCTCAAAGCAAAAAACTCCTGACCGCCTCCACTTCAACAGCCACATGGTTTGTTTTTACCGTAGTAAACCGCAACCCCGCCCGGAGTGCATGGGTTCTTGATCTTGGCCATCTGACGGATGGAACGACCGGAATCGCCGACAGAATTGCCTTTTTTTCGGATACTAACCCCAAGCAGGCACTAATAATTGACGGACGTGCCGTCAAAAACAAACTGCAAATGAATGGACAGGAAAAAAACGCCATTCCACTAATACTGAAAACTACACAACCGAGAACCTTCGCCCTTTATATTGAGCCAACATCAGGCGTGTCTCTGATACTTAATCCCCGGATCGAAAATCAGGCAAGATACAAAAGCCTAAGCGAAAAACGAGCATTCGTGAATAATGCCATACTCACCGCCGCTTTGCTGCTAGTGAGTATAATATTTCTATGTTTGCAGCATTATAAAAACATCATTCCAGTACTGCTGATTCTTTATGCTGCCGCAGAGTTTCTGATTTATCAAACTATCGATGAAATCATTCCGCAAGGAAACAATACCATCGCCGTCCATATAAATCTCCTACATGCACTTGCCGCTCTGACGGCTCTTTTATTAACACAGAAGATACTCTTTCCCGACCAAGATGAACAAGGCAATCACCGCCAATTTATTACACTTGCAAATGCCTCGATCATCACGGCAATCGCCGCTGGTTTCTGGATCGGATCCTCCGCGCAGCAGATGAACAACATTCTGTTCTTACGATTCTTACCGATCGTCCTTCCTGCTTTTATTTCCGTCCTAGGCATCTTGACCGTCATAAAAAGGGATAACGTGCCGTCGGCACTCTCCTACACTATAGCTTGGCTCGTCCTTCTTTCCGGTGCCTTACTGACCGAGGCTGGCTTTTTAGGAATTATCCAGCTTTCACCCGGCAGCATCGCTTTTTACTGGCTATGCTTTGTTCCACATATAGTGCTGCTGTCGTGGTCCTCACTGCACTCTGTTGCCACGAACGAAGCCATGCGTCTCAAACAACGAATGGAAATATCTCAAAAACATGAAGAAGAAACAGAATTCCGCAAAACCAGAGAAATGACAGAGCAAGCGCATCTTCTTAGCGTGTTGCAGCGAGAAAAAGAAATGATGGTAGACCTGAGAAGTCGGGAGGCCGAAAGAATTCAGGCACTTCATCAAGCAAAGAAAACCGCTGACGATGCAAGCAAAGCGAAATCAGATTTTCTTGCAGTCATCAGCCACGAAATCCGCACGCCCATGACCGGAATCATGGGAATGATCCGTCTGATGCTGGATACGCAATTAGACGAAAAGCAGAAAGAATGCGCGAAAACTATCCAATACGCCGGGGACGCATTGCTAGTTCTGCTCAACGATATTCTCGACTTCTCCAAAGTCGAAAAAGGCCAGATGGAAATCGAAAGTGTCAACTTCGATCTAAACCGCCTTGTGGAAAGCTTAATTCTGCTGATGTCCGGGCGTGCCGATGAAAACAAAATTTCCCTGAAGGCAGAAATCTCCCCCGACACCCCCGCCTTACTGAAAGGGGATCCAACACGCCTACGGCAAATTCTTCTGAACCTCGTAGGAAACGCTGTAAAATTCACCGAAAAAGGCTCTGTCACCCTTCTCGTCAGTGAGCATAACAAAAAAGACAAAAACCCAAGCATTTTCTTCGCCGTCAAAGACACCGGCATCGGTATTTCACTAGAGGAGCAGAAAAATCTCTTTTCTCCTTACACTCAGGCGAATACAGACATATCGCGTCGCTTCGGCGGCACTGGCCTCGGACTGTCCATCTGCAAACGCCTCGTCAACGCAATGGGCGGTAACATTCAGGTAGAAAGTAAAATTGGAACCGGAACAACATTTTCTTTCGTCCTTCCCTTTGAGGAAGGAACAGCAGAAACGGAAAAAGTACCAGACGATCCACACATCATAAAACACATCAACGTCCTTGTTGTTGACGACAATCCCATCAATCAGCGGGTTATCGCCGGGTTACTGGAAAAAGATGGCCATACCATCATCACGACTGGCAGCGCAAAAGACGCGATGGACGCTCTGAAGGAGCGCGACTTCGATGCCATCCTGATGGACATGGAAATGCCGGAAATAGATGGGCCGTCCGCCACGCGCATGATACGCGCTCTGGAAGACAAAGAAAAAGCAGGCATCCCAATTATCGCCATGACTGCTAACGTCATGAAGGAGGATATCGAACGCTGCTTTGATGCAGGTATGAATGATTACTGTAGCAAACCAATTAACCCGGAAAACTTGCGATCCCTGCTTCTTCGCGTTGCAAACAAAGAAGGCTCTTTCAAGGCTAATTCTACCACAAATTCTGAAAAAATCAGGACTGCCATCCCTTCACCACTACCACCGCAAGACAGCGTTCTTTTTACTCCAGAAAATCTCGATGGCCTCAAATCAAGTCTTGGAGCGGAACAAATGAACGATCTTATAAAAGACCTCTACGAAAAAACGGAGTCCATCATCAACAACATTGAACAAGCTCTCAGTGACAATGACACCAAAGCACTCTCTGGATTAGGACACGATCTCTACGGCATGACCTCCAACTTCGGCCTTGCAAGATTGGGAGTTCTAGCGACAAAAATAAACAGTCAAGCGAAAGATAACTCCCCAATTGAAGCTTTGGATGAGATCATCAAAAAACTGCGTCCCACTTACGAGGAAACCCGTAAGATTGTCGATGAATGGATAAAGCAGTAAAAATCCTAACTTACAGATAGATTGGCAGAAATATAGGGGGTTTTTAGAGGAGGCCTATAGCTATAGTAGTTCGCATTAGAGATAAGACATTACTAATTCTTCAA